>NZ_WIWK01000149.1:0-11812 GCF_009600165.1 Pseudomonas sp. FSL R10-0399 | reverse complement strand
GCACTCGGTTGCGGGGCGGCAGGCTTGGCCGGTTGGGCCTTGACCACCGGCGCTGGCGCCTCGGACGCTGTGTCGCGCAGGTCGGCAAACGGGTCTTCGTCGTCGTTTTCGTCTTCTTCGGCACTGATGACCTGACGCGGTGCAGCTTTTGGCGCCGGTGCAGGTGGGGTTTCATCAAAGCCCGGATCACGCAGGTTACGCACTTCGAACGCCGGCTCGTCGTCTTCGGCTTCTTCGTCGTCGTATTCCGGTTCTGGCTCGGGTTCCGGCTCAGGCGCTGGCGGGGCCAGGCGTGTGTGCAACTGGCGGGCGAGGTCGCCGATTTCATCCTGGCGGTTGATGGCCGGGGTGTAAGGGTCCGGCTCACGCAGCCAGACACGCAGCTGCAACAAAGGTGTCGTAATGTTCCTGCCCAAACGCAAGCTCAACGCCAAGGCCAGCGCCAGCAAAATGGCACTCAGGATGCCCATGCTCTGCAAGCTGATGGTCATCGGCTGTTCGAACTGGTTCATGTCCAGGCTGATGCGCAAATGCCCGGCGGTTACATCCTGAAAGGTGATCTTGGTTTGATACACGCCTTCGGTTTCGCCCAGCAGGCCGCTTTTCGGGCGTTGCCCGGCTTCAGCGAGGATGCGGTTATCGACGCTATAAATAGCGGCGTGGGCCACCAGCGGGTTTTTCGTCAGGTTATTGAGCAGCACGTTGAGGCTGAGGATGTCGTTGGACACCAGCAACTCGGTGGCCGACGTGGCTGTTTGTGTGGTCAGGCTCTGACCCAGCGCATCGGCTTGCTCGTGCATGGCCTGTTTGAACTGCAAACCCATGACGACCGCATAAATGACCAACGCCAACGCGACCAGAATCACGTTGTGGCTGGCAATACGCAGAGCTATCGGAACGCGTCTATCGCGAAGGGCCCGGAAGATCAGCAGGAAGAAGTTATCGGTTTTGACAGGCGATGGCCGGTTCACTGAGCGCGGCTCTTAGTCCGTTAAGTTGGTGCGCAGTATAGCGAGCAGCCCTGAGGCGGCAAAGCCTTGGCGATGCCCGATGGTCACTGAAAGTGGGTAGAATGCGTTTTTTTTAGCGAATGGGGGTGTGCCTTGCGCGAAATCGTCCTGATAAACATCACCGGTGAAGACCGTCCGGGTCTCACTGCGGCCATTACCGGCGTGTTGGCCAGCAATGGGGTGAATATTCTCGACATCGGTCAGGCCGTCATCCATGGCGTTTTGTCGTTGGGTTTTCTGGTGAATATTCCCGAAGCCGAGCAAGTCTCCGCAGTGCTTAAAGACCTCCAGCCCTTGATTGCCAATGAGGGCCTGCAACTGCGTTTTGACCCGATCACTGAAGATCACTACCAGCGCTGGGTCAGCGAGCAAAGCCAAAAACGCCATGTGGTTACACTGATGAGCCGCCAAGTGACGGCCCATGAGTTACAACGTGTGACGTCGGTGATCAGCCAGCACGGGCTGAACATCGAACAGACCGATCGTTTGTCGGGCCGTGTCCCGCTGGACGCCCCCACCGAACTGAGCAAAAGCTGCATTGAACTGCGCGTGGTCGGCGAGCTGGCTGACATCGACGCCTTGCGCACTGCCTTCTTTAACCTGGCGCAAGAACTCCAGGTTGATATCGCCTTGCAGGAAGACACCCTGTTCCGTCGCAATCGCCGCCTGGCGGTGTTCGACATGGACTCCACGCTGATCGAAGCCGAAGTGATCGACGAGTTGGCCAAGGCCGCAGGCGTGGGCGACAAAGTGTCGGCCATCACCGAGCGCTCCATGGCTGGCGAGCTGGACTTCAAGGCCAGCTTCAAAGAGCGCTTGGCGCTGCTGCAAGGGCTGGACGTGAGCGTGCTGGACTCGATCGGCGCGTCGCTGCGACTGACCGAAGGGGCTGAGGTGCTGTTCGCCGAGCTCAAGCGTCTGGGCTACAAAACCGCCATTTTGTCGGGTGGCTTTACCTACTTCGCCAAGCAATTGCAGGCCAAGCTGGGCATCGACTATGTGTTCGCCAACGAGCTGGAAGTGGTGGATGGCAAAGTGACTGGCGTGGCTGTCGAGCCGATTGTGGACGCACAGCGCAAAGCCGATTTGCTGACAGAGCTGGCGCGCAAGGAAGGCTTGAGCCTGGAGCAGACCATTGCGGTCGGTGACGGCGCCAATGACTTACCGATGCTGGCCATTGCCGGGTTGGGTGTGGCGTTCCGCGCCAAGCCGCTGGTTAAAAAATCGGCTAAATACGCGATCACGACCCTGGGTCTGGATGGTGTGCTGTACCTGCTGGGCCAGCGTGACCGTAACGGTCAGGGCTAACGCCCGACGCATCCCCTGTAGGAGCGAGCTCGTCTCGCGATCTTTTGAGGGTTTAAAAGATCGCGAGGCAAGCTCGCTCCTACAGGGTCTGAAGTGTTATTCGCCGATCTTCTCGCCCATCATCACCGGCGTACCGGCCGCCAGGGTTTCAGCCCACTTCACTTGTTCCGGGCCAAACAACACGATGGCCGTCGAGCCCAGTTTGAAACGACCCAGCTCTGCACCTTTTTCCAGGTGGATCGGCGCACGGGCCGCTTCGTCGTAACGGAAGGTTTTCAGCTCGCGTTTAGGCGGCGTCACCAGGCCGGCAAATACTGTTTCAATCGAAGCCACGATCATGGCACCCACCAATACCACCGCCATCGGGCCGCGTTCGGTATCAAAAATGCACACCGCACGCTCGTTGCGGGCAAACAGCTCCGGCACGTTTTCAGCAGTGGTCTGGTTCACCGAGAACAGACGGCCCGGCACGTAGATCATCTCGCGCAGGGTGCCCGCCAGTGGCATGTGCACGCGGTGGTAGTCTTTTGGCGACAGATAAATAGTGGCGAATTCACCGCCCATAAACTGTGCTGCCACAGCGGCATCGCCGCCCACCAGTTCTTGCACGCTGTAGCTGTGGCCTTTGGCCTGGAACACGCGACCGTGTTCAATCGGGCCGAGCTGGCTGATTGCGCCGTCTGCCGGGCTGAGGATTGCGCCGGGTGTCGGGTCCAGCGGGCGGGCGCCGTCTTTCAGGGCACGGGTGAAGAAGGCGTTGAAGTGCTCGTAGGCGGTGACGTCTTCAATCAACGCCTGGGACATGTCCACTTGGTAGCGCTTGGCGAACCAGGTGGTGAACGCATTTTTAAACCAGCGCACACGGCATTCGGCAATACAGCCCGCCAGGCGCGACAACAGATGGTGCGGCAACAGGTACTGACTCAGAAGGAACAAACGCTTTTTCATGCAAAATCCTTAGTGTTTTACAGGCGGCTCAACAGGCGTGTCTGGGTGGTTGCCCCATTCGCCCCAGGAACCGGCATAGGCTTTAACGCGCGGATAACCGAGCGCTTTGGCGACCAGATAAGTAAAGCCAGAGCGGTGGTGGGTCTGGCAGTGGGTAATCACTTCTTTGTCCGGCGTGATCCCGAGGTCCTTGAGAATCTCGGGCATGTCGGTGCAGATACGCAGGCTGCGTTCTTTGTCCATGCCTGCGGTCCATTCAAAATTCGCGGCGCCCGGGATGTGCCCACCCTTGGCTGCCAGCACTTTCTCACCACGGTATTCGGCGACGCTGCGGGCGTCCCAGATGGCCAGGTCCGCAGCGCCCAGGCGGCTTTGCAGGTACTCGCGGGTGGCAGTGGGTTCGTCGTGCAAGGTCAAGGCAACCGGGCCGCCGACCGCTGGCGGTACGTCTTGGGTAACGTCGTAGCCTTCAGCAATCCAGGCGTGGATGCCGCCGTCCAGATAGTGATAAGCCCGGTGCCCGATAACATCCAGTAACCAAATAAAACGCCCGGCCCAGCCGCCGCCTTCGTCGTCATAGACCACGTACACCGCGTCTGGGGTGTGCCCCAGTTCGCCAAACAGCGCTTCGAGCGCGGCCTGGGTCGGCAGCAGGCCCGGTGCGGGTGGCAAACCCAGTTGCGTGCGTTTGGGCTCGACAAAGCGGGCGCCCGGGATATGCCCGGCTTCGTAGCGTGCAGCGCTGCTCAGATCGACCACGATCACATGGGGCGCATCGAGCCGGGCTTTGAGGTCGCGGGGTTCAATGACTAACGGCAAGCCAGAGAAGTCAGGCATGTGTTCTCCAGAGCAAAAAAAGGGGTGAATTGTAGCGCAAGCGTTAGCGCCCGCGAGCAGTAAAGGTGTGCAGCGCTTTCTCGATACATTGCGCGGTTTTACCAAACGCTTGCACGCTGGTTTCCGAAAACGGCCCGCCGTCCTGGTCGGCCAGTATCAGCATGACCACGCGCCCGTTATTGCTGAGCGAGCGTAACAGCAGATGCTCGCCGGGGAACAGACTGCGCAGGTTAGCGGGCATGGCTGCCGAAACCACCGCGTTGTTTTCGGGCGTGAGGCGCACTTGCGCCGGTTGCGCCATCAAGCGTTGCAGGGCAGGGCTGTCGCTCACATTCAAGGTCATGTCGAACGCAGTTTTGGGCAGCCCGAGCACTTGAAACGCGCGCAACAGGCTCGAGGTTTTATCGGCCATCAGCAGGATGATCCGGCGCATGCCGCACGCTTGCAGGGCTTCACGTGCGCACAGGGTCAGGTGCATCGGGTTGGCGAAGGCCGTCGGTTCTTCCAGCAGTTGCCCGCAGTATTTGCGCCAGGCCTGCAAGGCTTGCGCGGACGGTGGCGGGGCGGGTTGCCCGTGGGTGTTTACGCGGCGCGCCTCCCACGGCATGAGCAAGGCCAGCGCCGGGTGCCAGAGGTCCGGGGTTGAGTGATAGCGGGCGCTGCTCGCGGCGTTCTGGTGCACTTGCTGCTGCACTTCATGCAGCGGCAGTTGCAGGTACAGGCTGGTCAGGTACTGCCAGCGCAGGTTGTGTGGCGAGTCCCAGCCCTGTTGCGCGGACAGCGCCAAACCGTTGGCCAGCAACAGGCTGTTGGCGGGATGGCTCAGCCAGCGGCGCAGGGTCGGATCGGCATCCAGTTGTTGCTGCTGGTGCAGCGGGCGATGGGTGTCGCGGGCAATATGCAGCACGCGGATCAACGTGCGTTTATCGTCGGTGATCACCGCGTAGCCCTGCATGATCCATTCGGGCAGCCGCCACAACTGGGCCAATGCCCGGCAGATCTCGAACAGGCGCACGCCGAACAGTGCCCGTTCAACCTTGTCGGCACATTCGCCTTTTTGAATCACCCGCGCTTCCCATTCTTCCAGCTGTTTGGGGTGCGTCATCGCCATGGCCCACAACGGCGAGAAGAACAGCAAACTGCCCCAATACACTTCTTGCCACAATCTGGCCAGGCGGTTGCCGAACAGGCCAATCCCTTGCTGGGCCGCGTGCTGGCTGATGAGCAGCACTTGGCGCAAGGCAACGGGGATGTCTTCGGCCGGCAGCACCGGCATGCTCTCGAGCAACTCTTGGGTGCGTTTTAGCCCCAGCCGATTGAGCGCCACTTCAAGGCTTTCGGCGGGTTCGGTCAGGCTGCTTTGCGCGTGTTGATTGGCTTCGCGGATCAGGCTCAAGGCCAGCGCCGGGCTGTCTTGCATGACTTCGGCGATCTCGCGCAATGAGCGGCGACTGTCGCTGAGGGTCTTGCCGACTAACACATGGCTGCGCTGCGGGATCGGCAAACGTACCGCGTCGAGGTGGCTAACCCACGCGTCCAGAGAAGCAGGTATGACTGTCGATGGAACGGTTTCATTCGCCATGATGGTCGCGCGGTCATCATCAATTGTTAAAGGCCCTACAGGGCCAAATGGCTTTTCAGCTTGAACGACTATAGTCTGGCGCAGATTAGCCGATAAGGATAAGAAGAGTTTTAGCTTTGCTGGAATATGAACTTGAACCTGACTCAACAAGTACCTTAACGACCTATGGCTAAAATTATCGGCATCATCGTCGTGTTTGCGAGCGTGCTCGGCGGCTACGTACTCTCTCACGGCAAGATCGGAGCGCTGATTCAGCCTTTCGAAGTCATGATCATCGGCGGGGCTGCCTTTGGTGCATTCCTGCAGGCCAACCCCGGCTACATGACCATGCACGTGATCAAAAAATCACTCAGCATGTTCGGCACACGCTTTACCCACACCTTCTATTTGGAAGTGCTGGGCCTGGTGTACGAGATCCTCAATAAAAGCCGCCGCGAAGGCATGATGGCCATTGAGGCTGATGTTGAAGACCCTGCGGCCAGCCCGATTTTTGCCAAGTACCCGACTGTATTGAAAGACGAGCGCATGACCGCGTTTATCTGCGATTACCTGCGCATCATGTCGTCGGGCAACATGGCGCCCCACGAGCTGGAAGGGCTGTTCGACATGGAACTGTTCAACCTCAAGGAAGAACTCGAGCACCCGTCCCACGCCATCACCGGCATCGCCGACGGGATGCCGGGCTTCGGCATTGTGGCCGCGGTACTTGGCATTGTTGTGACAATGGCGTCGTTGGGTGAGGGCGATCAGGCGGCCATCGGTATGCACGTGGGGGCGGCACTGGTGGGGACGTTCTTCGGTATCCTCGCGGCCTACGGCTTCTTTGGCCCGCTGGCGACGTCGCTGGCCCATGACGCCAAAGAAGAGATCAACGTTTACGAGTCAATCAAAGCCTCGCTGGTGGCCTCGGCCTCGGGCATGCCGCCTTCGCTGGCCGTCGAATTTGGCCGCAAAGTGCTGTACCCCAAGCACCGGCCGAGCTTTTCCGAGCTGGAACAAGTGGTTCGCGGTCGCTGAGTTATGGAAAACAATCAGCCGATTATCATCAAGCGCGTCAAGCGCTATGGCGCAGGCCACCACGGCGGCGCCTGGAAGATCGCCTTTGCGGACTTTGCCACCGCGATGATGGCGTTCTTTCTGGTGTTGTGGCTCATGACCGCCGCCACGCCAGAGCAGAAAATCGCCATTGGTGGCTACTTTAAAGACCCGATCGGTTTCTCTGAAAGCGGCACGCCGTACACCATCGACCTGGGCGGCACCCCCGCACTGGCGCCGGAAAACACCCTCAACCCGGAAGAGAAAAAGGAGCCCGTGCCGGACAAGATCAAAGTCGACGCGGACCAGATCCAGGGCATGGCCGAGCAGGTTGAGAAGGAGCGCCTTGAGTTGCTGCTTCAGGAGTTGCAAAACAAGGTCGAAGAAAACCCGCAACTGAAGAAATTCAAAGACCAACTGTTGTTCGAAATCACCCCGGACGGCTTGCGTATCCAGGTGATGGACGCTGAAAACCGTCCGATGTTTGACGTGGGCAGTGCGCGCCTCAAGCCGTATTTCGAAGACATTTTGCTGGCCATGGCCGACACCATCGCGGCGGTGCCGAACAAGATCAGCATCAGCGGTCACACCGACGCCATGCCCTATGCGGGCACGGGCGATTACGGCAACTGGGAGTTGTCTGCCAACCGCGCTAACGCGGCGCGGCGCACACTGGTGGCTGGCAGCTACCCCGACAGCCAAGTGGCGCGGGTGGTGGGGTACGCCTCGTCAGTGCTGTTCGACAAGGCCCACCCGAACAACCCGGTCAACCGCCGAATCGACATCGTGGTGCTGACCAAAAAGGCCCAACAAGCGATTGAGGGTGAACAAGGTCCGGACCCGGTCAAGGCTGAGCAGTTGCCCAAAGCCCTGGACGACCCGATCACCTTGCCGCCCGACCAGCAGCCAAAGCCGATGCATGAAGAGCGCCAGAAGCTGAACTTGTTTGATGACAAGCCCCCGGCCAACCCCTAAATCTGTGTAGGAGCGAGCTTGCCTCGCGATCTTTTAAACGATCGCGAGGCAAGCGCAGGCTTAGTAACTGCTTTCCGGCAAGCTCGCAATGATCGAGCGATAGCTGTTCATGCGCTGTTGCTGCACACGGCCGTCTTCCAGGGCCATCAACAACGCGCAGCCCGGCTCGCGGTCGTGCTTGCAGTCGCGGAAGCGGCAGCGGCCGATCAAGTCGTGGAACTCGATAAAGCCCGCCTCGACATCGGCACGGCTGACGTGGCCCAGGCCAAATTCACGAATACCCGGTGAGTCGATCAATTGACCGCCGCCCGGGAAGTGGAACAACCGCGCGGTGGTGGTGGTGTGCGTGCCCTGACCGGACAGCTCCGACAGTGGCCCGACCCGCAGGTTGACCTCCGGCAGCAAGCTGTTGACCAGCGAGGATTTACCCACGCCCGACTGCCCCACAAACACGCTGATACGGCCGTTGAGCTGCTCTTGCAACTGCTGCATGCCGTCACCGTGGTGCGCAGACACTTCCAGCACCGGGTAGCCCAACTGGCGATAAACCCCCAGCAGTGCATTCAGTGCGGGTGCGTTTTGATCGTCGATCAAGTCTGCCTTGTTCAGCAGCAGGAACGGGCGGATGCCGGCGTGCTCGGCAGCTACCAAGTAACGGTCGATCAGGTTGGCGTGAGGCTCGGGCATTGGCGCGAAGACGATCACGATCATGTCGACGTTGGCCGCGACCGGCTTGAGCTGGCCACGGTTGTCGGGGCGGCACAGTTCGGTTTTGCGCGGCAACTGGGCAACGATCACGCCGATGCCCTGATTGCCTGCGCGCCACACCACGGTGTCACCGGTGACTAATGCGGGCAGGTTGGCGCGCAAGTGGCAACGGAACGTCTGGCCTTTCAGCTCGCCTTCTTGAGCCTCGACCTCGACCTGCACACCGAAGTGCGCGATCACCAGGCCGAGTTGCTCGGGGCCTAAGTCGCCGCCCTCAAGCGCTTCAAGGGCGCTGGATTCGCGTTTGGCGGCGCGGGCAGCGCGCTCGCCCTGGATCTTTTCGATGCGCCAGTTTTGGCGACGATTGAGCTGGCGTTTGGCCATGGGTGTTCCGTGTAGATAACGATAAGAAGGGTAAAACGCTGGCGAGTTTAGCACGTGGGCCGGGCGCCTAAGCTAAACTGCGCGACTAAGCACTGGAGGCCTTTATGAACAACGCGCAGAACCTGATCTGGATCGACCTGGAAATGACCGGCCTTGATCCGGACAACGACGTCATTATCGAAATGGCCACCATCGTTACCGACAGCAACCTCAACACCTTGGCTGAAGGCCCGGTGATTGCCATCCACCACAGCGACGAAGTGCTCGCCCGCATGGACGAATGGAACACTCGCACCCACGGCGCCAGCGGCCTGACCCAGCGGGTCAAGGACAGCACCGTGAGCATGGCCGAAGCCGAAGCGCAGACCCTGGCCTTCCTTGAACAGTGGGTGCCTAAAGGCAAATCGCCGATCTGCGGCAACAGCATCTGCCAGGACCGGCGTTTTCTGTACACCCACATGAAGACCCTCGAAAGCTACTTCCATTACCGCAACCTGGACGTCTCGACCCTCAAGGAACTGGTCGCCCGCTGGGCGCCGGAAGTGCGCGATACCCTGGTGAAAAAAGGCACGCACCTGGCACTGGATGACATTCGCGAGTCAATTGCCGAGCTGCAGCATTACCGCAAGCACTTCATCAAGTTCTAAAGACGCCTGTTTGCTTTAAAGATCAAAAGATCGCGAGGCAAGCTCGCTCCTACAGGGGGTGTGTTTTTTGCCCCCTTTTGGTGCTCTCGGCAACTGAGTAGACTGCGCGCCTCATTGCAAGGATCGCCGCCATGTTGCTGATGCTCTATTTAGTCGCCATTACTGCTGAAGCCATGACCGGCGCGCTGTCTGCCGGGCGTCGGGGCATGGACTGGTTTGGTGTGGTGCTGATTGCCTGCGTCACCGCGCTGGGCGGCGGCTCGGTCCGTGATGTGCTGCTGGGGCATTACCCGCTGACGTGGGTCAAACACCCGGAATACCTGGTGCTCACCACCTTTGCCGCGTTGGTGACGATCTTTATCGCACCGCTGATGCGCCATTTGCGTTCACTGTTTTTGGTGCTCGATGCGCTGGGGCTGGTGGCGTTTACCCTGATCGGCTGCATGACCGCCCTGGAAATGGGCCAAGGCATGCTGGTGGCGTCGGTGAGCGGGGTGATTACCGGCGTGTTTGGCGGCATTCTGCGTGACATCTTCTGCAACGACATCCCGCTGATCTTCCGTCGCGAACTCTACGCCAGCGTGTCCTTCGCGGCCGCGTGGTGCTTTTTGCTGTGCACTTACCTGAACATGCCCAACGAACAGGCGATCTTCGTCACCTTATTCGGCGGGCTCTTGCTGCGCTTGTTGGCGATTCGCTTTAACTGGGAAATGCCCAAGTTCGTGTACAACGACGAGCATTAATCGGCCAGCAGCGAATCCACCAGCGCGCGGGCCGTCTCCATGTTGTGAATGACCTGCCAGAGTTACTCGGCCTCAATGCCTGACAGGTGGGTGTTGGGGATTATGTGGGAATTGCAGGCATTCCCTTGTGGGAGCGGGCTTGCTCGCGATGCAGGCGACGCGGTAAGTCAGGTGTTATGCGTCGATGCCATCGCGAGCAAGCCCGCTCCCACAGAGTTCTGCTTCATACTCGCTCAGCATGCTGCTTTAGCGCCCATTCCACATGCTCTTGCACCAGCTCCGACGGGTATTCACGTCGCGCTTTCAGCGCTTCCAGCACCGGAATGGTCGATGGCGCATTGCCCAAACCTACCGCCAAGTTGCGCAGCCAGCGTTCGTAACCGGCCCTGCGCAGGGGTGAGCCTTCGGTGCTGCTCAAAAACGTGTCTTCGTCCCACATGAACAATTCGGCCAGTTCGGCGTTGTCCAGGTTGTGCCGGGGCTTGAAGTCGCCCTCAAGGGTGCTGCGGGCGAAGCGGTTCCAGGGGCAGACGATCTGGCAGTCGTCGCAGCCAAACACCCGGTTGCCCATCATTGAGCGCAGTTCTTCCGGGATCGCAGTTTTAAGCTCGATGGTCAGGTAAGAAATGCACCGCCGCGCATCCAGCACATACGGCCCCACAAACGCCTTGGTCGGGCAAATGTCCAGGCATGCGCTGCAGCGCCCGCAGTGTTCGGTGGTGTGGGGTTCGTCCTCGGGCAGCGGTATGTCGACAAACAGTTCACTTAAAAAGAAGTAACTGCCCGCTTTGCGGTTGAGCACCAGGGTGTTTTTGCCGATCCAGCCCAGCCCGGCTTTTTGCGCGATGGCTTTTTCCAGCACCGGGGCGCTGTCAACGAAGGCGCGAAAGCCGAACGGGCCTATTTCGGCCTGAATGCGATCGGCCAACTGTTGCACGCGTTTGCGGATCAGCTTGTGGTAGTCGCGGCCCAGGGCGTAGCGCGACACGTAGGCTTTTTCGGGTTGGGCCAGCAATTGCGCCATGTGCGTGTCGCCGGGCAGGTAGTCCATGCGCAACGACACCACGCGCAAGGTGCCGGGCACCAGCTCTTCGGGGTGCGAACGTTTGCTGCCGTGGGCGCCCATGTATTCCATGTCGCCGTGGTAGCCCGCGGCCAGCCAGCGTTCAAGGTGTTGCTCGTGTTCCCCCAGATCAAGGCCGGCAATGGCGACTTGTTGAAAGCCCAACTCACGGCCCCATTCCTTGATGGACTGAGCAAGAGCGGGGAGGTCGGCAGTAATAGCAGGCATGAGGCAAGAGAAACCAGAGCTGAGATGCGTATAATTCTGCCAGACATCGGAGCCCGACACGCATGCCGCAGACCAAACACCTCTTTGCTGACCCTCAACCGTTGCTGGCAAACACCCTGCCACGCCTGCCTGCACGTGAGCCCGACGCCCACAAAGGCCAGTTCGGCCATGTGCTGCTGATTGGCGGTGACCGGGGTTTTGGCGGCTCCATTACCCTCAGCGCCCAGAGCGCCTTGCGCTGTGGTGCCGGGCTGGTGTCACTGGCCACCCGCCCGGAGCATGTGCCCGCGGCCTTGACCCGCTTGCCCGAGGTGATGACCCTCGGCGTGTCGTCGGCCAACCAG
>NZ_WIWK01000148.1:0-12154 GCF_009600165.1 Pseudomonas sp. FSL R10-0399 | reverse complement strand
GGTTGAAGAAGAACTGCGCCGTGAGCGCGACGGCGGCCCGCGCCTGCCACTGCGCCCGGACCACGGCCACCAGCTACTGGACGACCAGCACCGCAAGAGCAACCCCGGTTACTCCTTGATCGGCCGCCTCAAAGGGCTGGCGGAAATACGCGGTGTTGAACTGGCGATGCGTCAACAACTGAGCTGACATAACCCTGCTCCTACACACAATACAGTTCACTCTGTGGGAGCGGGCTTGCTCGCGATGGTCGTTAACGATGACGCGTATTTGCCGAACAGACGGGGCGTTCTGAAGCCCATCGCGAGCAAGCCCGCTCCCACCCTTGAGCAGTTTTTGTGCCGTACAGGATCAATACGCAAAAGCACTGCGGTGCTTTTGCACAAACGCTTCCCAGCGCACAGGCTGGCGGCCGGTAATGGCCGTGAAGTTGTCGAACGTGTCCTGGGTACCCGGGATGCTGTTGGCGGCCATGCGTTTAAAGTTGTCATACACGCAACTCATGTACGCCATTTCGGCACCGGCTGCGCGCATGTTTTCCAGGAACACTTCGGGTGGCTGAGCGTCGTAGCGAAACGGCTGGCCCAATACCCGCGTCATGATGGTGGCCACGTCACCGTACGATTGCACGTCGTAACCCAAGCGATAGGTTTGACCGGCGTGTGTGTCCGGGTGCAACAGCGCTTGCGCGGCCACGCGGGCAACGTCTTCGCCATCGACCCAACTGAACGGCGTATCGCCGGTGTACTGCTCAATCACCCCGGATTTCACCGCTTGAGTGCCGTCATAACTCAGCAGGTTTTGCATAAAGCACTCAGGGCGCAAGTGGGTGAACGAACAGCCCGACCACTCAATGTACCGCTCCACCAACTGGTGCCAGGCCCAATGCCCGATGCTGGCGTCGTCACGGCCGCAGGCGCCCAAATGCACGATGTGCTGCACCCCGGCTTTTTTCGCCTGGTCCACAAACACTTTGCTTTGGCGCAGCATGTCGACGGTGTAGCCGGTCACCAGCAAGACCCGGTCGATGCCCTGTAAGGCGGGCGCCAGGGTTTCTTCTTTATCAAAGTCCATGATCACGCTGCGGATGCCTTGCGCCTCGAACGGTTGGGCTTTGGCGGTTGAGCGCACCGCCGCGACCAAGGTGATGCTGTCGTCGTCCTGCAACAGGCGCAGCGTGTCACCGCCGATCTGGCCCGTGGCGCCGGTGATTAAAACGGTGGGTTTTTGCGAGGTCATAAAAGCGCCTGTGGGTTGAGTAAAGTCGTGGCGCTGAGCTTACTGGGGAAATGAGGGCGTATTTACGATACCTTTTACCGAATAAAGTGACCTGAGTTCATCAATAAGAGGCCGTCATGTTTTCTTCCGAGCGCTTGAAGGGTATCGATGTGTTTGTCTGCGTCACTGACTCGGGCAGTTTCAAGGCGGCGGCCGAGCGCATGAACCTCACCGCGTCTGCGGTCAGCAAAGGTATTGCGCGGCTGGAAAGCCGTTTGCAGGTGCGCCTGTTCAATCGCACCACCCGGCGCCTGGCTCTGACCGATGCGGGCACGGCGTTTTATCGCACGTGCACGGCCGTGCTGGCGGATCTGGAAGAAGCCGAGCTGACGCTGCATGCCGACTCAGCGCAGCCGCGCGGGCGTATTCGTATTGACCTGCCCGCCGCTTTTGGGCGCTTGCAGGCGTTGCCGGTGGTGTTGGCGTGTGTGCAGCAGTACCCGCAGTTGCAGCCGCACTTGTCGTTTTCTGACCGGTTTATCGATCCGGTGGAAGAAGACGTGGACGTGGTGGTGCGCGTAGGCGGCCCGGACGTCTGGCCGGCGGCGTGGGGGCACCGTTATCTGGGCAGTGAGCGGCATGTGTTCTGCGCCTCACCGGCTTACCTCAAACAACACGGCGAGCCCGTGACCGAGCGCGATCTGGAGCACCACGTGTGCGTGGCATACGGACGCGCAGACGGCACCGTCAGCCCTTGGCGCTTTGTGGGCAAGCAGGGCGCCGCCATGGAGCGTCGGGTGATGTCAGCGCAGTACATCGTCGGTGATGGCGAGGCGCAGGTCATCACGGTCATGGCTGGTTGCGGGATCGCCCAGTTGCCCACCTGGCTGATCAAGCAACAACTGGCCGAAGGCAGCCTGGTCGAAGTGCTTCCGCACATGGCGAGCGAGGGGCTGGCGATTCATTTGGTGTGGCCCAAAAACCGTGATGCGCTACCCAAGATCAAGGTGCTGCTGGATGCGCTGGCGCAGGGCTTGATGCCCGGGTTACAGCGGTAGCACCCGGTCATTGATGACGTTTTTCATCACCAGCGTCGACACCAGCCGCTGCACATTGGGCAGCGAGGTGAGGTGTTCGTCGTAAAGGCGCTGAAAGGCCGGCAAGTCTTTGGTGATGACTTGCAGCAAGTAGTCCGGGTCGCCAAACAGGCGCTGCGCTTCGATGATCTGCGGGATCTGTGGCAGCGCCGCCTCAAAGTCGGCAATGGCCTGGCGCGTGACTTCGCGCAGGGTCACGAACACGATCGCAGAAAAGCTCAAGCCCAGTTCCTTGGGCGCCAGCAGAGCGCGATAGCCCAGGATCACCCCCGATTCCTCCAACGCCCGTACCCGTCGATGGCACGGAGAAAGGCTGAGGCCCACGCGTTCTGCGAGTTCAGTGAGGGACAAGCGGCCATCGGCGTGCAGCTCAGCGAGAATCTTGCGGTCAATTCGATCCACGTGGAAGAACCTTCTAGGTTGATAGCGCTCTAGGGGGATAAACGAAAGATAATCCTATCAGCATTTCCCTATTCTTCTACGGGCTGCCCACGCTTCAAAACCGCGTGGTGTACACCCCTCCGGCTCACTGTAGAAGGTAGAACCCTGTGACTCTCAGCGTATTGGCCGCTTTTTGGGCGGTGTCTTTTCTGTTCATCATTACCCCCGGTGCAGACTGGGCCTACGCGATTTCTGCGGGTATGCGCGGGCGTCTGGTGACCCCTGCGGTGGCCGGTTTGCTCTCGGGGCATTTGCTGGCGACGGTGGTGGTCGCGGCCGGGGTTGGCGGGTTGGTGGCGAGCCATCCGATGATCTTGCGGGCCATGACCATTGCCGGTTCCGGGTATTTGCTCTGGTTGGGCATCAGCATGATTCGTCACCCTTCGACGCCCGAGTCAGGCAGCGTGCAAGTAGCTGATTCCGGGTTGCGCTGGGCCTGGAAGGGGCTGTGTGTCAGCGGCTTGAACCCCAAGGTGTTTCTGCTGTTTTTAGCGTTGTTGCCGCAATTCACCGACCCACTGTCCGTGTGGCCGATCCCGGCGCAAATTGTCGCCTTGGGCGCGCTGCACGCGTTTAGCTGTGGCGTGGTGTACCTGATGGTCGGCTTCGGTGCCAAGGCCGTATTGCAGACCCGCCCCAGCGCGGCGCAAAACGTCAGCCGCGTGTCGGGCGCGATCATGATCGTGATTGCCGTGGTGTTGCTGGCTGAGCAAGTGCTGCATTAAAAGCGTCTATGCTCCAGCGACAACCTTTAGGGAGGGACGCAACGTGACGACTGACACCACACCGCACGCGGTGGTTGAATTCTGGAAGCAGGCCGGCCCCACGCATTGGTTTGCCAAGGACGAGGCCTTCGACAAGCGCTTTCGTGAGACCTTCTACACCGCGCACTTTCAGGCCGCCAGGCGCGAGCTTGAGCACTGGGCCGAAGAGCCAGAAGGCGCGCTGGCGTTGCTGCTGTTGCTGGACCAATACCCGCGCAACGCCTTCCGTGGCTCTGCGCACATGTTCGCCACCGACCCGCTGGCGCGTTTTTACGCCCGCAAGGTGATTGAGGCGCAGCTGGATCAACAGATCGAAACGGCGTTGCGCGGGTTCTGTTACTTGCCGTTTGAGCATTCCGAAGACGCCGATGACCAGCGCCTGTCGTTGGAACTGCATGAAAAACTCAACCCCCAAGACATCCGTTGGGCCAAGGAACACGCCGATATCATTGAGCGCTTCGGGCGTTTTCCCCATCGCAACGACGTCTTGGGGCGTGTCTCGACCGAGGAGGAACGCGCGTTCCTCGCCGCGGGCGGTTTTGCTGGTTAAGGGGATGTGCTCGTGCTTCGCGATCTTTTGAAAGATCAAAAGATCGCGAGGCAAGCTCGCTCCTACAGAGATCAGAAATCAGCTTTGAGTGACATGACAAAATTGCGCGGTTCGCCATAGAAGTTGCCGAAGCCTTCGGTGCCGACAGTCACGTAGTAGCGCTTGTCGAACAGGTTGTTGCCGTTCAGTGCCACCGACCAGGTGTCGTCGATGCGATAGCTCACGCGGCCGTTCCATACGGCATAGCCTGACTGGGTCATGTCATTGCCGCTGATGGGCGAGACGCGGTAGTTGCTGCTCTGGGCATTGACCCCGGCACCCACGTTGACGCGGTCCAGCGCGCCGCTCAGGCCGTAGTCGGCCCACACTCGCAGCAAGTGGCGCGGTACGTAAGAGTTATAGGGCACGCCATTTTGCGCGGCGTCGGCGTCCTCCAGCACTTTGGTCTGGGTGTAGGTATAGCCGGCCAGCAGTTGCAGACGATCAATGACTTCGCCGCTCACTTCGGCTTCAAAACCTTGGGCGCGCACTTTGCCGGAGTTCTGCGAGCAACTGCTGTCGGGGCACAGCGGATCATCTTGGGCGGCATCTTTTTGAATCGTACGGAACAGGTTGAAGGCGCTGTTCAGACGTCCGTCAAACCATTCGCCCTTGATGCCCACTTCGTAACTCTGGCCAACCAGTGGCTTGAGCGTGGCGCCGCTCAAGGTTCTGTAGTTGCCTTGCGGGGTGAATATGTCGGTGTAGCTGGCGTAGGCGGTCAGGTTGTCATTGAGGTCGAACAACACAGCGGCAAACGGGGTGACTTGCCCGGTTTCTTTGGCTTGGGTATGCACCGGGGTGCCTTCACCGCGCCAGTACGACACGGAGTCGCTGTTGGAGGAGTACCAGCTCACCCGGCTGCCCAATACTAATGTCAGCGGTTCGGCCAGTTTCAGGCGGGCGATGGAGTAGGCGCCGTACTGCTTGATACGCATGTCCATCGGGCCGCCACGGGAGGCATTGGCCAAGTAGTAGCTGTCGTCGGGCTGCGGCAGGTGGTGGTTGGGGTTGAACACGTCTTGCCGATCCGGGAGCACCGCCACGGCGAAGAAGTCATCCTTTCGGGAGCGACTGGCATTGGCCCCGACCGTGAGTTCGTGCTGCTGGCCAAAGGCATCGAAGGTGCCGTTAAGGTAGGCGTCAAAACCGTAGTCGACCTGGTCATAGCCATAGGTGCTGCCAATGACCAGTGTGTTCGATTGGGTCGCGCCCACCGGTACCGAGCCGCTGGGGAAGGCGTATTCCATGTCCTGGGTGTTTTTGGAGTAGACCCCGGCAACCTTCACGGCCCAATCGTCATTGAGTTGATGTTTTAAATCGCCGAACCAGGTGGTGCGCTTGCTGCGCTGATGGTTCCACGCCGGATTCAGGCACGTGGAGCGCTTGAGCTTCAGGTCACTGCCATCGGCATAGCGCGGCAAGCCGCCCCAGCAGGGTGTGGCGTCGACGTCTTCATAGGCCAGGCCGATGCCCAGCGTGGTGTCGGGGCTCAGGTCGATATCCAGCGCACCGTAGTAGATCTGGTCTTTGCGCTGTCCGACGTCGTAGAAATACTGGCGCGTTTGCTCGGTGATCACTGCCCTGCCGCGCACGCTGCCGGTGTCGTTCAGCGGGCCGCCCGTGTCGATCTGCCCGCGGTAGTTGTCCCATGTGCCAGCTGACAGCGACAGTTGGGTGTGCGGGGTGTATTCGCCGCGCTTGCGCACAAAGTTCACCCCGCCCGAGGTGCCGCCCGCGCCTTTCATCATCCCGGCGGCGCCGCGCAGCACTTCAACCCGGTCGTAGATCGCCATGTCGCTGTTGAAGCTGTCGGCCTGCACGTAGCTGCTGCCAATGTCCAACGGCACGCCGTCGTACTGGTATTGGCCGGTCATGCGAAAGCCACGGGAGTAGAAGTACTTGCCGCCCATGGGCGAGTCGTACACGGTGATGCCCGGAGTTTTCTCCATCACTTGCTCGATGGTGTTGAGGTTCTGGTCATCGAGCATTTTGCGGGTCATGACGGTGATGGACTGCGGGGTTTCCTTGAGGCTGTGCGCGCCCTTGCCGATGGTCACGGCTCGCGCGCTGTAGGAGCCAGATCCTTCAGTGGTGGCATCCAGGCTGCGCTCGGTAATGCTGGTGACGCCCAGTTGCAATGCCTGCGTATCGTGCGGTGCCGGTTCGACGCTGAAGCTGCCTTGCGCGGTGATGCGCAATTGCAGGCCGCTGCCACGCAGGGCTGTTTCCATGGCGTGCTCTGGCGACATCTGGCCGATCACCGCAGGTGCCTGTTTGCCCTGCACCAGCCCCGGTTCCAGCGAAACGATGTGCCCGCTTTGGCTGGCGATGGCGTTCAACGTCGTGGCCAAGGGAGCTGCGGGCACATTGAAATTGACCTCTTGGGCTTGCACCCAGGCAGGGTTGGCCAGGGCGGCAAGGGCTACAGCGGCGTAACGGGTGTGGGGCCACGGGTTGAGCACAGCATTCTCCTGATCGTGTGGAAGTCTCAGGAGATAGGTGGGCTGAGAATTAAAAACCGGACACGGATGCGAGCAATTATCAAAAATATTTTTGCGCCGTGGCTCAGGCCGGCCGGATCAGCGTCAGCCACGGGCTGTAGCGGTCCACGCGAATAGGCAGGGTTTCGGCCAACGCGGTGTAGGCCCGGTCGGGGTCATTCAGCGGGTACACGCCTTGTACACGCAGGCCGCGCACTTCAGGGGCGACACGCACCAGCCCGCGGGTGTAAGGGCGCAGCGCATCGACCACCTGCGCCAGGGAGTCATCCAGCACGTTCAGCCGACCGTTCAACCACTCGGCGCGGTAATGCTGATCGCCCGCTTGCGGCACGATCTGCCGGGGGTAGAGCAGGGCAGACTGGCCTTCTTGCAGGGCCAGGGTGGTGCCGTTGAACAACCGGGTTACAACCGCATGCTCAAGGACCACGACGCGGCTGGCCGCTGATTCTTGCGAGACCAGAAAACGCGTTCCCAAGGCCTGGACCTCGCCCTCGGCGGTGCGCACGCGAAGCGGACGACGCGCATCGGGCGCTACCTGAATCACCAACTCGCCACGGCGTAAAATCACCAGCCGTTGCTGGCTCTTGAAGTGCAGGTCAACCGCGCTGTTGGCATTGAGGCTAAGGCGGCTGCCATAGGCCAGGTTAAAGTCATTGCGCTCACCCACTCCGGTCGACAGGTCGGCCAGCAACGACTCACCCAACGGGCTGCTGGCTCCCAGCCACAACCCACCGCCGAGCAGGCCCAAACCGGCCAGCGCGCAGCTTCACCATCCAGTCAATGCTCTGTTCGCTGACCGGGTCCAGGCGTAACTCGCTCATAGCGCTGCCTCGCACAGATAACACTGGCGCTATGCCTGTTTCATGTAGCGGCTGACGGTGCGTTCCGACAGGCCGAGTTTTCGCGCAATCGCCACATAACTCAGGCCGTCCAGCTGGCTGTACAAAAAGGTGGCTTTGACCACCAGGGGCAAACCATCGATGGCCCGGTCGATGGCCACCAGCGCCTCAATCAACTGCAACTGTTCCTCGGGGGAGGGCACCACGGTTTCCGGGAGCAAGGCCAGGCGTTCCAGATAGGCACTTTCCAATTTGCCGCGCCGGTGCCGATCGAAAATCAAACGTCGCGCAATCGTCGATAAATAAGCCCGCGGCTGCTCGATGCTGTCCGGGTCGACCCGTGCGGCGAGCATTTGGCAAAACGTGTCGGCTGCCGTGTCCTCGGCATCCGCAGGGTTACGCACGCGCCGACGAATATGCTGCAGCAACCAACGGTGGTGATCGCTGAAAAAAAAGCCCAGCTTGCGAGTCGAGAGAGGTTGCACCGGTCGATTTCCAGAAGGTGAGTGCGAATCGTTCTCAAGTCTAGCGGCGATATGATGGCAACTGCAATCACCGCCGAGCGAAACACATGATCTGGGTCTCGTGACGGGTTTTAGGCCTGGGCTATAGTTGCGCCTGCCTGAACACCTCGACCTGATGTGGAGTCACCTATGACGTACCGAGCCTTGCTGACCTTGCTTGTGACCCTGAATGCCGGACTGTTCAGCCTGGGGGCTGCGGCGGCGGGCGATGCAGAGGCGGGTGGCAAGTTATTCACCAAGACCTGCGGCGGGTGCCACAGCATCGGGGAAAACGCCCGCAGCGGTTTTGGGCCGCATTTAAATGGTGTGATCGGGCGCCAGGCCGGGAGTTTGCCGGGTTACCAGTTTTCGGAAGCGATGAAAAATTCAGGCGTGGTCTGGACCCCCGAGACACTCGCGGCGTACATCGAAGCCCCGAAAAAAGTGGTGAAGGGCACGCGCATGATTTTCTGGGGCATCAGCGATCCGGAGAAGATCGCCAACCTGCTGGCCTATATCGAAACCTTCAAAGACCAGTAATCACAGGATGTCTTGCAAATAATCCTTGAGGGTCAGCAGCGGCGCGTTCAGTTGCTCCAGGCTGTGCGCCTGTTGGACCCCAAGCGCCAGCTTCTGCAATTCGCGACCCATGGGCGAGTCCGCACCACCTATGGCGTCCATGGCCAGGTCGATGCATTCATCGATTTTGGCCTTGATTGCTTCCAGGTCGCCCTTGCGCACCAGAAAGGCAAAGACGTCGCGCTGATAGTCACCCATGACCATGTCGTCGCGCAGAATCGGGCTCTGGCCCTCAGCTTCGTAGGCGAGCTTGAGCGAGAAAAGGGCGACGGTCTCCAGCGGGCGTTCCATGGGGCGGGGTCCTTGATCAGCGTTTGAGTGTTCCAGGGCGGCGACGATCATAAGAGAACCCGGCCTGTTTTTCCAATGGGGCCAGTAGAGGCAGGGTTTTACTAAACGTGAAGTGTCGGGAAGTTGTGGCTAAATGTTATATCGCCGTTGATGGGGCGTTTTTTATAAGTAGTTGATTGATACGCAACTTATTAGTCAGGTTGCCCTCGCTGGAAGCGTTGGTTTCGCAAAGTCAATAAGTAACGATAAGTTCTGAAATACTTCCGGTTTGCTAACAGTTCGTAAATATAGCAATTCTCTCTGCCGACCTGTTTTCTAAACGCAACACTACCCAAGAGAGATATAAACCTATGTTTAAGAAAATCGGAGTTACAACTCTTTTGTTTCTGACGTTGTCTGGGCAGGCTTTTGCCGCTGACAAGGCAATCACGTCGACTCAGGCAACCTCTCTGGCGCAAAGTGCAGTGAGTATTGGTTTGAAACAGGGCTATAACGTGGCGGTAACAGTAGTCGATGCCAACGGCGTTATTTTGGCCACCGTGCGTGCTGACCAAGCGTTACCGCACACTCCCAAGACCTCCTTTAAAAAAGCTTTTACTGCTTTCGCCGCTAAAGAGAACACCAGTGACCTTATCGAAACTATTCATAAGGGCGATCCAACCTATATGAATAAGTTTGTACTTTCGACGCTAAGTAATGGTCAGGACAATATTATTTTTCTGCGCGGCGGTGTATTGATTAAACATAACGACGCCATCGTGGGGGCTATTGGTGTAGGCGGGGCGCCTGGAGGTCAGCTGGACGACAATATTGCGTTTGAAGCCTTAAAAGACTTCAGCCTGTAACGCCCGTTAAGGCAGACACTGCATTGCAGTGTCTGCCATCAGCAACGGACTGCCTGAGGCTAAAACGTGTACTTGGTCGTCAACATCACGTTACGCGGCGGGCCATAAGAGCCGCTGCGGAAGTTCTCGTCCAGCGAGCTGATGTACTTTTTGTCGAACACGTTGTTGAGGGTGGCCGTGGCCGACCACTGTGGTGTGAGTTGATAGCGCGCCATCAGGTTGGCAACGGCGTAGTCGCTTTGCTTGACCTTGGCCGGGGCGGTGAGCTGCCAGCTGTCCACGGTCATGTGGATTGCACTTTGCCAGTTGACCCCGCCGCCGACGGTCACGCGGTCCAGTTCGCCGGGCAGGCGGTAGGTGGTCCAGACCTTCAGCATGTCGGCCGGGATGATGGTTTTGACGCGCTTGTTATCAGCGTCTTTGACCACGCTGTGGCTATAGCTGGCGTTGAGGTTCCAGTCGGGCAGCAGTTCGCCGCTGACTTCCATATCAATGCCACGGGTTTTGGTCTTTTTCGCGACATACGCAGTCAGGTTGTCGTTGCCGATCACCAGCCCGTCGGCGATGGCGTCGTTGTCCAGGTCAACTTCGAACAGCGCAATGGCGGTGTTCAAGCGGCCGTCATAGTAATCACTCTTGAGACCGATTTCGTAGTTGTCGCCTTTGCGCGGGTCCAGCAAGTTGCCGCTGGTGTTGCGGTAGGGCTGCGGCTTGAAGATGCTGGTGTAGCTGGCGTAGACCGAGTGGTTGGGGGTCAGGTCGTAGACCACTCCGGCGTACGGCGTGACCTTGCCGTTGACCCGCAAGGTGTCATCGGTGTTGAAGCGTTGCATGTTCGCGACGTTGTAATGCAGAAAGGCATCGTAGCGATAGTTGCTCACGCGTGTGCCAAGGATGACAGAGAGGTCATCGGTAGGTTTGAGCCGGGTGGCCAGGTACACACCGTTCTGCCATTGGTTGATGTTGTCGTCTTCGCGGTTGAAGTTGTAAGAGGCGTTGGGCGCGTAGTTGTCCCAGTTGTAAATATTCACCGGCTTGCCGCTGACGCCATTGTCGCTGGTGCCGTTGGCCAGCAGGTTGCCGAAGCCGTTACGGCGGTTTTCGTAGCTCTGATAGTTAAACCCCACCACCAGTTCGTGCTCGCGCCCCAGCCATTGGTAAGGGCCGGACAGCATCACATCCAGGCCTTTTTGCTCTTGGGTGTTGTCGCCCTTGGTCGCGGTGTAACTGAGGCCGCTGCCGGTCTGCGGGTTGAGAAAGCCCGTGGTGGTGCCGACGATGATCGAGTCGTACTCGCGGGTGCCGTACAGGGAGTTGGCAGAGACCTTCAGCGTCCAGTCATGGGCCAGTTTTTGCTCGATCGAGGCGAAGGCATTCACCGACTCCTGGCGGTTGGTGCTGTCGCGGCTGGCCGGGTTTTCGCTGCGTGACAAGTGCAGTTGTTTGCCTTTGTTGTCCACCATCGGCAGGCCGGTGGTAGAGAAACCGCGCGGGTCGTTGTAAAGGTATTCGGCCCCGACGGTCAGCAGCGTGCTGTCACCCAGGTCGGCTTCTGCCACGCCGTAGAGGATGGTTTTTTCCTGCTGCAGATAATCGGTAAAGCTGTTGGCTTGCTGATAGGCGGCGACGGCGCGCCCGCGCACATTACCGGTCGGCGTCAGCGGGCCGGACACGTCCACTTCCGTGCGGTACAGGTCCCATGAGCCGAGGCCGGCACTGACGTAGCCCTGAAACGTCGAGGTGGGCTTTTTGCGCACCATATTGATGGTGCCGGAAGGGTCGCCCGTGCCGGAGAGCAAACCGGACGCACCGCGCAGTACTTCGATGTGGTCATAAATCGCCATGTCCGACAGCGCTTGTGGCAATGCCTGGCTGAACGCAAACGAGGTGGTCGGCATGCCGTCGTATTGATAGTTATCAATCGCCAAACCGCGGGAGAACACATACAGGCGATCACTGCCGGGGCTTTGCACGTTGATGCCGGGCGTTTGCTCCAGCACCGAGCCGATGCTGCTGAGGTTTTGGTCGTCGATGCGCTGGCGGGTCATGACGCTGACAGACTGGGGCGTCTCTTTAAGGCTCAGGTTGAGCTTGGTGGCCGTAGTCGTGGAGCCGGTGGTGTAGGAGCCGGTATTTTCGCTGACCTCACCCAGCGCTTGGCCGGTGATCGATGTGGCCCCCAGTTGCAACGAGCCATCCTTCGCGGCGGGCACCAGCACGTACGCCCCATTGGCCTGGCGCTGAGCCTGTAAGCCACTGCCTGCCAGCAAGCGCGCAAGGCCTTCGTCAACGCCATAGGTGCCGTTAAGGCCCGACGTGGTCATGCCTTGGGTTTGTTCGGCGTTAAACGACAGCGTCACATTCGCCGCCGTTGCAAACAGGCTCAGGGCCGTGCCCAATGAGCCGGCATTGATCTGGTAGGCGTGGGTCTGGGTTTGCGCCGACACGTGGGGGGCGGCCAGGGCTGCGGCCGCAGAGGCACCGAG
>NZ_WIWK01000147.1:0-12346 GCF_009600165.1 Pseudomonas sp. FSL R10-0399 | reverse complement strand
AGCTGGGATGGAGGCTGGAAAAAGTTGGGTAGTTTTTTTGAATAAAAACAATGGGTTATTTTATGTTTGATAAGAGCTGCCGGAGGCTGCGATCTGTTGATCTTTAACGTCAAAAGATCGCAGCATGCGGGGTTAACAACAAAAAACCTGTAGGAGCGAGCTTGCCTCGCGATCTTTTGATCTTTTAAAAAGTCGCGAGGGACAAAGTCAGGTTTGAGCCGTTACCACGGCCTGTTCGAGCACCAGTTGCTGCTTGTCGGCATCCAGACGCACGTGCGCGCCCATCGGCAAGGTGATGTTCGGGTCGCAATGGCCGCTGCGCCAGCCGGCCAGCACGGGGATATTCAGCGGCCCCAGTTCTTGCTTGAGCAACAGCTCCAACCGCGAAACATCGACCCCGGCAAAATCCCCCACCAACACTCCGCGCACCCGCCCAAGCTTGCCCGCCTGGCGCAGATGGGTGAGCAGACGGTCGACCCGATATAACGGTTCGTTGACGTCTTCGATAAACAGGATGATGCCCTGATCGTCCAGCTCAAACGCCGTGCCGATGGTGGCACAGATCATCGACAAGTTGCCGCCCAGCAAGCGGCCGCTGGCACTGCCCGGCGCAAGGGTGGTTAGCGGGTACGCCGCAGGGTGCTCCAGCAACGCCGGTTGTTGCCCGCTGAGCATGCGCAGCAAGGAAGATTCTGTTGGTGGCTGTTTGTTGCCCAGCAGGTCCGCATTCAGCATGGCCCCGTGGAAGGTCACAAAGCCCGCATAACGAGTGATCGCCAGATGCAGTGCGGTGATGTCGCTGTAGCCCACAAACGGCTTGGGATGGCGTCTGAGCAGCTCAAAATCGATGTTTTCGAGAAAGCGCGTGCAGCCATAGCCACCGCGCATGCACAGGATGGCATCCACAGTGTCGTCGGCAAAGGCATCGTGCAGGTCACGCAAGCGCACAGCATCTGAACCGGCCAGGTAGCCGTCTTTCTCCCAGACGCCTGGAAACACCTTGAGCTGATAGCCACGGGTTTCCATCCATCGGGTTGCACTGTGCAGATCGAATTCGGAGGGGCCAGCCGGGGCGATCACACCGATCACCCCGCCAGCAGGCAGCGCGGGCACTGCGCTGTGAGTAGTGAACGACACAGGCGCAGCGAACCAGCTATTCATGGTTTCAGGAACCTACCAACATGTCTTTAACCAGTTTGGCTTGCTCGTCTGCGTGGTACGAAGAACGTACCAGCGGGCCGGAGGCGACGTTTTTGAAGCCCATTTTGTAACCTTCTTCGGCGAACCAGGCGAAGGTGTCCGGGTGCACAAAACGCTGCACCGGCAAGTGGCTGCGCGACGGTTGCAGGTACTGGCCCAGAGTCAGCATGTCGATGTCGTGTTCGCGCATGCGCTGCATCACTTCAATGACTTCGTCATCGGTCTCACCCAGACCCAGCATCAAGCCGGACTTGGTAGGAATGTGCGGCATCATTTGCTTGAAGCGTTGCAACAGAGTCAGCGACCACTGGTAGTCAGAACCCGGGCGCGCAGCCTTGTACAGGCGAGGCACGGTTTCGAGGTTGTGGTTGAACACATCCGGCGGCTCGGCTGCGGTGATTTCCAGCGCGATGTCCATGCGGCCACGGTAGTCCGGAACCAGGGTTTCGAGCACGACGTTCGGCGACAGGCGACGGATTTCACGGATGCAGTCAGCAAAGTGCTGAGCACCGCCGTCACGCAGGTCATCACGGTCTACCGAAGTGATCACCACGTACTTCAAGCGCAAGTCGGCAATGGCAACGGCCAGGTTATCCGGCTCGTTGGTGTCCAGTGGTTTTGGACGGCCATGGCCTACGTCGCAGAACGGGCAACGACGGGTGCAGATGTCACCCATGATCATGAACGTTGCGGTGCCGCCCGAGAAACATTCGCCCAGGTTCGGGCAGGAGGCTTCTTCGCACACACTGTGCAACTTGTGTTTACGCAGCAACGCCTTGATGCGGTCGACTTCCGGCGACACCGGAATGCGCACGCGAATCCAGTCTGGCTTCTTCGGCAGCTCGGTGGTCGGAATGATTTTTACCGGGATACGCGCAACCTTTTCGGCACCGCGCAATTTAACGCCAGTCTCAACCTTGGAACGGGCCTCTTGCGCACGGGCCACACGTTCGGAGATATCCAGCGTCGGGATCAGGGTTTGAACAGCGTCTTGCGCAGTAGTCATATCAGTCGATTCCGCCCGTTAGGGTCGTCTGCTCAGCATAGTCGAGGTGTTTGACGAGCTGCGCACGCAGCTGGACACCTACCTCGGCAAAATCAATCGGCCCTGCATGGTCACGCAACTGGGTCATTGCCAGCCCCGCATAACCACAGGGGTTAATCCGTCGAAACGGTTCCAGGTCCATGTCCACATTCAGGGCCAGACCGTGGAAAGAGCAACCGTTGCGAATGCGCAGGCCCAGGGATGCGATTTTCGCACCGTCGACATACACGCCGGGCGCATCGGGCTTGGCCGCCGCAGTCACGCCATAGGAGGCCAGCAACTCGATCAGGCAAAGCTCCATGCGGCTGACCAGCTCACGCACGCCAAAACCGAGACGGCGCACATCCAGCAACAGGTAAGCGACCAACTGGCCGGGCCCGTGATAGGTCACTTGCCCGCCGCGGTCCGATTTAACCACCGGGATATTCCCCGGCAACAACAGATGTTCGGCCTTGCCCGCCTGACCTTGGGTGAACACCGGCGGATGCTGCACCAGCCAGACCTCGTCTTGCGTGTCCGGCGTGTGCTTGCGTTGGTCGGTGAAACGTTGCATCGCCAGCCAGGTGCGCTCGTAATCGAGTACACCCAAATCGCGAATACCCAAGGTCTGCGGCATCACAGCACCATGTGCACGAAGCCGGTGGCTCGCAGCTCGCTGTTGATGTTGTACAGCTGGTCTTGATCGGTCGCAACGATGTGCAACTGAATCGTGGTGTATTTGCCGTTGGTGCTTTGACGCTCGTCGATGCGCTCGTCATTGATCTTTGCGTGTTTCAGAACGATGGCAATGATCTTGTCTTTGTTGCCCACACCCGTGTCACTGATCACCTTAACCGGATAGTCAGTTTGAGGAAATTCGATCTTTGGCGCCTTTACTTCGGTATCGGTCATGGCGTATTGGCCTCGGGAACTACAGAGCGGCCCCCTGCACACTCAGCAAGGGGCCACGCAGGGTGGGTGAAATCAGTTGAACAACCCAAAGAAGAATAGACGGATGCTATCCCACACACGGCGGAAAATGCCACCTTCCTCAACCGGCTCCAGCGCGATCAAGTCAGCGCTGTGGATAACTTTGTCGTCCAGTTTGACTTCAACCTTGCCGATTACATCGCCTTTGGCGATAGGGGCCATCAGCTGCGGGTTCATGGTCATGCTCGCCGCCAGCTTTTTCAATTGGCCTTTCGGCAGGGTCAAGCTCAGGTCATCGGCCAGGCCAGCTTTAACCTGGTGAGTGGTGCCTTTCCAGACTGGCGCTTGAGCCAGCTCCGTGCCCTTCTGGTAGAAGGTCTGGGTTTCGAAGAAACGGAAGCCGTAGGTCAGCAGTTTCTGGGTTTCAGCAGCACGTGCTGCTTCGCTGTTGGTGCCGAATACCACGGCGATCAGGCGCATGCCGTCACGTACCGCCGAAGACACCATGCAGTAGCCAGCTTCGTCGGTGTGACCGGTTTTCAGACCATCAACGGTCTTGTCACGCCACAGCAACAAGTTACGGTTAGGCTGCTTGATACCGTTCCAGAAGAACTCTTTCTGCGAGTAGATCGCGTAGTGAGTCGGGTCTTCGTGAATGATGGCGCGAGCCAGCAACGACATGTCGTGAGCCGACGAGTAGTGCTCCGGGTTCGGCAGGCCGGTCGGGTTCATGAAGTGGCTGTTGGACATGCCCAGGTCGCCAGCGGTTTTGTTCATCATGTCAGCGAAGGCGTCTTCGCTGCCGGCGATGTGCTCGGACAGCGCAACGCTGGCGTCGTTACCCGACTGAATGATGATGCCGTGCAACAGGTCGCTGACCGACACCTGGCTGCCGACCTTGATGAACATGCGCGAACCGCCGGTGCGCCAGGCGTTTTCGCTGACGGTCACCGGGTCGTTCTCGCCGATCTGGCCACGACGGATTTCCAGGGTCGCGATGTAAGCGGTCATCAGCTTGGTCAAGCTGGCCGGAGGCAGACGCTGATCACCGTTGTTCTCCACCAG
Source organism: Pseudomonas sp. FSL R10-0399 (assembly GCF_009600165.1). Taxonomy (NCBI): domain Bacteria; kingdom Pseudomonadati; phylum Pseudomonadota; class Gammaproteobacteria; order Pseudomonadales; family Pseudomonadaceae; genus Pseudomonas; species Pseudomonas sp. FSL R10-0399. Next base: position 8,127 of record NZ_WIWK01000147.1, on the reverse strand, counting down.
CACGTTACCGCTGTTGGCATCCATCAGAACGTAGGATTTGGCGGCCAGCTGTGGCGGCGACGGCATCATCTCGGCTGCCCAGGCGGCAGGAGTGACGATCAGCGGTACAAGCAGGCACAGGCGTTTGGCAAAGGTGGTGATGTTCATCCGTCTCTCGAGTTTGCTAATGGAACCTTACCCTCGCGGGCAAAACTTTTTGACAGCCGTTTGACGGGCTGCCACGTGTTCAGTGTTACTGATCGGTCACAACGCTCGGCTGGCCCAAATTGGCCAGACGCACGCTGTTTTGCGTTTGTTGCACTTCACCGGCCGAGGCAATCGGCCCCATGCGCACACGATGAAGGGTTTGCTGATTGCGCACAATCGAGCTGATAAACACAGGGGCGCTGACCATGCCACTGAGTTTGGAACGAAGCAACTCGGCCGCATCAGGATTGGCGAATGCGCCTACTTGCAAATAGGTGCCCTGGCCCTTGTGCACCGCTACAGGCGGTATGACATCAGACGCGTGCTGTTGCGGTGGCGGCGTCCATTGCTCGACCTTGCCCGTTGAAACGGTCGGCGCGGCAGCAGCTTGCGCCACTTGCGGCTCGTTGAGCATCAAAGGCGCCGGACGGCCTCGCGCAGCCCACCAGGCTTGCGGGTCAATGCCTTCAACCTTGACGCGGGCCGTACCGGTTTCGGCATAGCCGAGCTTTTTGGCGGCTGCGTAAGACAAGTCAATGATGCGGTCCGAATAGAACGGCCCACGGTCGTTAACTCGCAATACCACAGCCTTGCCGTTGTCCAGGTTGGTCACTTTAACGTAACTGGGCAGCGGCAGCGTCTTGTGCGCCGCGCTCATGCCGTACAGGTCATACACTTCGCCGTTGGCGGTGTTCTGCCCGTGGAACTTGGTGCCGTACCAGGACGCCGTGCCTGTGGCCACGTAGTTCTTGGACTCCTGGATCGGGAAATACGACTTGCCCAGCACGGTATACGGGTTGGCCTTGTACGGCCCGGTGTGCAAGGTGGGCGTTGCATCCGGAATACGCGAAACGTCGACATCCCACCACGGCGCGCCGTCTTTGTGCGCGCGGTTGATGTCCAGGCCAGGCTTGGCGCTGATAGTGCCCGCGGTTTGCGGCGTGCTCGTGCGGCTGCTCGAGCAGCTCACCATCAGCAGTGCGATAGCCGTGCAGGCCGCGATTTTCAGAGGTGTGCGAATGGCTAAAAACGGCATTACTTGTTGCCCCGTGCTTGAACCAGCAGGTCGGACAGTTGATGCACTGCCATGGCATACATCACGCTACGGTTGTACCGCGTGATTGCATAAAAATTCTTCAGGCCCATCCAGTATTCAGGGCCATTTTCGCCTTCGAGACGGAACGCTGTGACCGGCATGTCGTCGCGCAGCGCATCATGACTCGACCAGCCCAACGCTCGCAACTCCCCAACGGTTTTGACCGGTTCAATCCCTTGGGTCAAGCCTTCATCGACGCGGTCACCCTGCACGTCGGCGCGGGCCACCACCGGCTCGCCCGCCACCCAGCCATGACGCTTGAAGTAGCTGGCAACACTGCCGATGGCATCGTCCGGGTTGCTCCAGATATTGATGTGGCCATCATTGTCGAAGTCCACGGCATAGGCTCGAAAGCTGCTCGGCATAAACTGCGGCAAGCCCATGGCGCCTGCGTAAGAGCCTTTGAGGCTCAGCGGGTCGACTTGTTCTTCACGGGCCAGCAACAGGAACTCACGCAGCTCCTTGCGGAAAAATTCGGCGCGCGGCGGGTAATCAAAGCCCAGGGTCGAGAGCGCATCAATCACCCGGTAATTGCCGGTGTTGCGCCCGTAAAAGGTTTCGACGCCGATGATCGACACGATCACCTGGGCCGGCACACCGTATTCCTTCTCGGCACGGGCCAGCACGGCTTCGTGCTCACGCCAGAAGTCGACACCGCGGGCAACGCGGGCGTCGGTCAGGAACATCGGACGGTATTCTTTCCACTGCTTGACGCGCTCGGCCGGGCGCGAAATAGCATCCAGAATGCTCTGTTTGCGCTCAGCCTCACGAAACACATCCATCAACTGTTCACCGGCAAACCCGTAGTCGCGGGTCATCTCACCGACAAATTCAGCCACTTGGGGCGAGCCATCGTAGTCGCCGGCCACCGCGCCTTGCGCTGCCCCGAACAGGCCCAAAAAGCCCATCCACGACGCGTATCGAGCGGCCCAGCCACGCATTGCTTGCATTGAATTCTTCACCTTAATCAAACTTGTGCAATCCATTTGCGATGCGTATGGATTGACATCAAAACCCCAAACGCTGACAGCAGCGTCACGAGCGAAGTTCCGCCGTAACTAATAAACGGCAATGGCACGCCCACCACCGGCAACAGCCCACTGACCATACCGATGTTGACGAAAACATAAACAAAAAAGGTCATGGTCAAGCTGCCTGCCAGCAATTTGCCGAACAGGGTTTGCGCCTGGGCGGTAATCACCAGGCCGCGACCAATCAACAACAGATAAATCAACAACAGCGCACAAATGCCCACCAGGCCGAACTCTTCGCCCATCACCGCAATAATGAAATCGGTGTGGCTCTCGGGCAAAAAGTCCAGGTGCGACTGGGTGCCCAGCAGCCAGCCCTTACCGAAGACGCCGCCCGAACCGATGGCTGCCTTGGACTGGATAATGTTCCAGCCGGTGCCCAGAGGATCGCTCTCAGGGTCGAGGAAGGTCAGGATTCGCTGCTTCTGGTAGTCGTGCATGATGAAAAACCACATGCCAATCGCCACCGGGATCGCAGCCGCCAGCACGCTGATGATCCAGCGCCAGCGCAAACCACCCATAAACAGCACGAACGCGCCCCCGGCCAGCACCAGCAAGGCGGTGCCGAGGTCGGGCTGACGCACGATCAGGCCGAAGGGTATGCCGATCAGCAACAAACTGACCGCCACGTGCTTGAGCTGCGGCGGCAAGGTGCGCTTGGACAGATACCAGGCGATGGTCGCGGGCATCAGGATTTTCATGAACTCAGAGGGCTGGAAACGAATCACCCCCGGAATGTTGATCCAGCGCGTGGCGCCCATGGCGTTGTGGCCCATGACGTCCACCACTACCAGCAACATCACGCCGAGCAAATAGCAGACCGGCACCCAGCGCGCCATAAAGCGCGGTTCAAGCTGGGCGATGACAAACATCGACACCAGACCGATACCGAACGAGGTGGCCTGCTTGCTCAGCAGATCCCAGCTTTTACCACTGGCCGAATACAGCACAAACAAACTGCCTGCGGCGAGTGTCAGCAACAAAATCAGCAAAGGGCCGTCGATGTGCAGACGCTGCAACAGCGTGGCACGGCGACGCATCACATCCTCACTGGAGAGGATGCGGTCAAAATTACTCATCATTGGCCGTAGCCTCCGCCTTTGAAACACTGGCGTATTCAGGTTTGAGTTTGCCGTCTTCACCGAGCAACCAGGCATCCATGACCGAACGCACCACCGGCGACGCCACACGGCTGCCGGCCTCGCCGTTTTCAATCATGACCGAGACCGCAATCTGCGGGTTATTCGCCGGGGCAAAGCCCACGAACAACGCGTGGTCACGGTGACGCTCCTGAACCTTGGACCGGTCGTACTTTTCACCTTGTTTGATCGCCACTACCTGGGCCGTACCGCTCTTGCCCGCAATCAGGTACTGCGCGCCGACACCGGCGACTCGCGCCGTACCGCGAGCGCCGTGCACCACCTGCTGCATGGCGTGGTTGACCTTGCCCCAGTTGGACGGGTCGCGCAGCACGATGTCGGGCATGGGGTTTGGGTCTACCGGCGGCACGCCCTCGATGGTCTTGGCCAGGTGCGGACGGTTCCATTTGCCTTTGCTGGCAATCAGCGCCGTGGCCTGGGCCAACTGCAAAGGGGTGGACTGCATATAGCCCTGGCCGATCCCCAAAATCAGGGTTTCACCCGGGAACCAGGCCTGGCGACGGGTTGCACGCTTCCACTCGCGGGACGGCATCAACCCGGCCGACTCTTCGAACATGTCGAGGGAGACTTTTTGACCAATGCCGAACTGATTCATGTAGGTCGACAAACGGTCGATGCCCAGCTTGTGGGCCAGGTCATAGAAGTAGGTGTCGTTGGAGCGCATGATCGCGCTGTCCAGATCGACAAAGCCATCACCGCTGCGGTTCCAGTTACGGTACTTGTGATCGTAATTGGGCAGTTGGTAATAACCGGGGTCAAACACCCGCGTACTGGCCGTCACCACACCGCTGTCCAGCCCGGCAATCGCCACGGCGGGTTTGATGGTCGAACCCGGCGGGTACAAGCCACGCAAAATGCGGTTGAACAGCGGACGGTCAATGGAATCACGCAGCTCGGCGTAAGCCTTGAAACCAATACCGGTCACAAACAGGTTGGGGTCGAAGCTCGGCTGGCTGACCATGGCCAGCACTTCGCCAGTCAACGGGTTCAGAGCAACCACCGCCCCGCGCCGACCGGCTAAGGCTTCTTCAGCCGCCTCTTGCAACTTGATGTCCAGGCTCAGAACGATGTCTTTGCCCGGGATCGGATCAGTGCGCTTGAGCACCCGCAGCACACGGCCGCGAGCGTTGGTCTCGACCTCTTCGTAGCCGACCTGGCCATGCAGCTCGGCTTCGTAGAAGCGCTCTATACCGGTTTTGCCGATGTGATGGGTGCCGCTGTAGTTAACCTTATCGAGGGTTTTAATCTCTTTCTCGTTGATCCGCCCCACATAACCGACCGAGTGCGCAAAATGCGCCCCTTGCGGGTAGTGGCGGACCAATTGCGCAACCACCTCAACCCCAGGCAAGCGGAACTGGTTAACCGCGATCCGGGCAATTTGCTCTTCATTGAGTTCGAACAGAATCGGCACCGGCTCAAACGGCCGCCGCCCCTGCTTTGTGCGCTTTTCAAACAACGTGCGGTCTTCAGGGGTGAGCTGCAACACCTCAACGATGGTGTCGAGCACCTGATGCCAGTCCCCCGCACGCTCGCGGGTCATGGTCAGGCTGAAGCTGGGACGGTTGTCGGCGATCACCACGCCATTGCGGTCATAAATCAGGCCGCGGGTCGGGGGGATCGGCTGCACATGCACCCGGTTGTTCTCTGACAGCGTGGAGTGATAGTCGTACTGCACCACTTGCAGGTAGTACAGACGCGCAATCAGCACGCAAATAAGGGCCAACACCAGCAGTGCGCCGACCACGACACGGCTGCGCACCAGACGTGCGTCTTTTTCGTGGTCCTTGAGGCGAATTGGCTGGGTCATTCCGGGGGCGCTGAGCTATTTGTGATAAGGGTGCCCGGACAATACCGTCCAGGCGCGATACAACTGCTCACCGATCAGAATCCTTACCAACGGGTGTGGCAACGTCAACGGCGACAGCGACCAGCGCTGATCGGCGCGGGCGCAGACTTCTGGCGCCAACCCTTCCGGGCCGCCGACCATAAAGTTCACCGTACGCGAGTCGAGGCGCCAGCGGTCAAGTTCAACCGCCAGTTGCTCAGTACTCCAGGGCTTGCCATGCACTTCGAGGGTGACGATCCGCTCCCCCGGGCCGACTTTGGCCAGCATGGCCTCGCCTTCCTGACGGATGAACCGGGCCACGTCGGCATTCTTGCCACGGGTATTGAGCGGTATTTCTACCAGTTCGAGCGCCAGTTCGGATGGCAGACGCTTGGCATACTCGTGCCAACCTTCTTCCACCCACTTGGGCATACGCGAACCGACAGCGATCAAACGCAAGCGCACAGCGAACCCTTATTCCTGGTCTTTGTTGAGCTTGGCGAAATGCTCATGGGTGTTTTCCGGGCTGTGGTGCGCAGCGCTTTCAGCACGGCTTTGTGCAGCACCGGCCCACAGACGCTCCAGGTCGTAGAACTGACGGGCGCTGGCGGTCATCATGTGCACGATCACGTCGTCCATATCCAGCAGTACCCAGTCGCTGTCGCCCTTGCCTTCTTCGCCCAGCGGCTTGACGCCCTGTGCTTTAACGGCTTCACGGACCTTGTCGAGCATCGCGCCGATCTGACGGTTCGAAGTACCGGTGGCGATGATCATGAAGTCAGTGATGCTGTGCTTGTCACGCACGTCGATAACCTGGATGTCTTGTGCCTTGACGTCTTCCAGGGCCGCTACAGCCACTTTAACCAGTGCTTCGCCAGCCAGTACTTCACCTGTGTGGGCGGCAACTGGCAACGGGGCGCTTTTGAAGGTGCCTTTGCGCTTTACTTTGCTTACATCTTTATCAGTCATATAAAACTCGTTTTTGCTCGTATGTTCGGCTGTTTCAATACACGTCAAATCGCGCCTTGAAACACGCCTTTTTTAGTTCGACGCACGGTAAAGCCCGTGCGCATCGATGTAGGCCAGGACCGCGTCGGGCACCAGATAACGTACCGACTTACCGCTGGCCAGCAGTTGACGGATCTGGGTGGCGGAAACCGCGAGCGGTGTCTGCCAGACGAATGCAATCTGTCCGCTCGGCCCCTTCAGGGCCAGCGGGTCGCTTACCGAGCGCGCTGCCAGCAGGTTGCGCAAGGCATCCGGCGGTTCGCTGTCGGCATCCGGGCGCTGTAGCACCAGGATGTGGCAATGCTGGAGCAACTCTTCCCAGCGGTGCCACATGGGCAGGCCGCAAAACGCGTCCCAGCCCAGCAATAAAAACAACTGGTCATCCGCGGCCAGCTCGGCCCGCATCAGCTCCAGGGTATCAATGGTGTAGGACGGTTTGTCCCGCTGCAGCTCCCGTGGGTCCACTACCAGCGTAGCGACTCCTGCGACGGCGCACTCAACCATCGCCAAACGGTCGAGCGCCGACACCTGCGGGGTGTCACGGTGCGGTGGCCGGGCATTGGGGGTCAGGCGCAGCTCATCGAGCGCCATCATTTCCGCAACCTCTAGCGCACCGCGCAAATGCCCGATGTGCACCGGATCAAACGTGCCCCCCAGCACACCAATGCGCCGGGGTAACACGTCGCTGACCTGCACGTTCCCTGAAGGGCTAAGTTCGCCCAAGTCAGCTCGGCTCCTGGCCGCGCAACTGGCCATCACCGACCACGATGTACTTCTCGCAGGTCAGACCTTCGAGACCCACCGGGCCGCGGGCGTGCAGCTTATCAGTAGAAATGCCAATTTCAGCACCCAATCCGTATTCAAATCCATCTGCGAAGCAGGTTGGGGCGTTGAGCATCACCGAACTGGAGTCCACTTCGGCGATAAAACGCCGGCATTCGCCCTGATGTTCGCTCACGATCGAGTCGGTGTGGTGGGAGCCATAGTGATTGATGTGCTCAATCGCCTGGTCCAGGCCATCAACGATACGGATCGACAAAATCGCCGCCAGGTACTCGGTGTGCCAATCTTCTTCGCTCGCCGGGGCCACGTCGATCAGCGCCTGGGTGCGTTCGCAGCCGCGCAGTTCGACGCCCTTGGCGCGAAATTGTTCAGCCATGGCCGGCAAAAATTGCGCCGCCACGGCCTGGTCGACCAGCAGGGTTTCCATCGCGCCGCAGATGCCATAACGGTAGGTTTTGGCATTGAAGGCAATCCGCTGAGCCTTTGGCAGGTCGGCATGGGCACTGACGTAGACGTGGCAGATACCGTCCAGGTGCTTGATGACCGGCACACGGGCGTCACGGCTGACACGCTCGATCAAGCCTTTGCCGCCACGCGGTACGATCACGTCGACGTACTCGGGCATGGTGATCAACGCGCCCACGGCCGCACGGTCGGTGACTTCAACCACTTGCACCACGGCCGGCGGCAGCCCGGCCTCGGCCAGACCTCGCTGGATGCAGATCGCAATGGCGCGGTTGGAGTGAATCGCCTCGGAGCCGCCGCGCAAGATGGTCGCGTTACCGGACTTCAAGCACAAGCTGGCCGCATCGATGGTCACGTTCGGACGCGACTCGTAGATGATCCCGACTACACCCAGAGGAACGCGCATCTTGCCAACCTGGATACCCGATGGACGGTAGCTCATATCCCGGATGGCACCGATAGGGTCCGGCAGACTGGCCACTTGGCGCAAGCCGACAATCATGCTGTCGATGCGTGCCGGGGTCAGCGCCAGGCGCTCCAGCATCGCGGGCTCGAGGCCGTTGGCCCGGCCGG
>NZ_WIWK01000146.1:0-12726 GCF_009600165.1 Pseudomonas sp. FSL R10-0399 | reverse complement strand
CCAGCGCGAGGCCCTGGCCACTCTCGCCCAGCACCCGCACGGCGTGGCCCATCAGCTGTTGAGCAAATTAAAGCTGAACAAGGACAGCCTCGACCTGTTGCTGGCCAAAGAGCTGGTGACGGTCGAAATTCGCCGCCACGCGCCCAGTGCACGCCATGAACGCTGGCTGGCCCAGCCCGAGCTGCCGCTCAACGATGAGCAACGTGCCGCCTGCGAGGCGATTCGCGCCGGGTTCGACAGCTTCCATGCCTTTTTATTGGCGGGCGTGACCGGCAGCGGCAAAACCGAAGTGTATTTGCAGTTAATCCGCGAAACCCTCGAAGCCGGCAAACAGGCCTTGGTGCTGATCCCGGAAATCAACCTGGGGCCACAAACCCTGGCCCGCTTCGAGCAGCGCTTCAACGCCCGTATCGCACTGGTGCATTCGGCGGTCAATGATCGCGAGCGCCTCGAAAGCTGGCTCGCGGCCCGCGACGGCGAGGCCGACATTATTATTGGCACGCGCTCGGCACTGTTCACCCCGATGAAAAACCCCGGGCTGATCATCATCGACGAAGAACACGACGGCTCTTATAAACAGCAGGAAGGCCTGCGCTACCACGCCCGCGACCTGGCGCTGGTGCGGGCACGGCAAGAAAACATCCCGATCGTGCTCGGCTCAGCCACTCCTTCGCTGGAGAGCCTGCATAACGCCTACACCGGCCGCTATGGTTTGCTGCGTTTGAATGAACGTGCAGGCGGAGCCAAACAGCCGCGATTCCTGCGCTTGGATGTAAAAAGTCGCCCACTGGACAGCGGTATTTCCGGGCCGATGCAACTAGCCATCGGCCAGACACTGGCGGCGGGCCAGCAAGTGCTGGTGTTTCTCAACCGTCGCGGCTTCGCGCCGACCCTGCTGTGCCATGACTGCGGCTGGATGTCGGAGTGCAAGCGCTGCGACGCGCGCATGACCGTTCATCAGCGCTCAGGCGAATTGCGCTGCCATCACTGCGGTTACGTCGAGCGCGTGCCGCGCAATTGCCCGCAATGCGCCAAGGTTGACTTGCGCCCTGTAGGGGCTGGCACCGAGCGGGCCGAAGAGCGGCTGGCGATTTTGTTCCCGGATTACCCGGTGCTGCGGGTCGACCGCGACAGCACGTCACGCAAAGACGCGATGAACCAGCTGTTTGCCACCATCCAGAAAGGCCAGCCGTGCATTTTGGTGGGCACGCAAATGCTCGCCAAGGGCCACCACTTTCCACGGGTGACGCTGGTGTCGATTCTGGATGCTGACGGCGGGCTGTTCTCGGGCGACTTCCGCGCCAGCGAACGCATGGCGCAATTGATCGTACAGGTCGCAGGCCGTGCGGGCCGGGCCGAAGAGCCCGGCCGGGTGATTATCCAGACCCACCTGGCCGACCACCCGCTGCTGATTCAACTGACCGAGCAAGGCTATTTTGCCTTCGCCGAACAGGCCTTGAGCGAGCGCCGGGCTGCGGGCTTGCCGCCCTTTGCGCACCTGGCGCTGTTGCGCGCCGAAGCGCACAAGCCGGGGCAAGCCGAAGGGTTCCTGGATGAAGCCTGCAGCGAGGCCGAGCGTTTGCTCGGCGAGCTGAACCTGCACGGTATCGAACTGCTGGGCCCCGTGCCTGCGCCAATGGAGCGCAGGGCCGGACGCTACCGCGCTCAACTACTCTTACAAGCCAACGCCCGCGCGCCGCTGCATCGGCTGCTGAGCCACTGGCTGCTGATCCTTGAACAAATGCCCAGCGGCAGACAAGTCCGCTGGTCACTGGATGTGGACCCGGTTGATTTGTATTGATCCAAACCGTGTAGGAGCGAGCTTGTCTCGCGATCTTTTAAACGATCAAAAGATCGCGAGACAAGCTCGCTCCCACAGGCTTGCAGCTTGCCGCTCCGTTAGCGGACAATACCCAGTTTTTCCACCTGCGCACTGAAGCGCTACCGCGCTTGCGGTCGAAAGAGAAGACCATGAAAGACACCATTCGCCAGCTGATTCAACAAGCCCTTGCTCAACTCGTCACAGAAGGTGTGTTGCCTGAAGGCCTGACGCCAGCGATTCAGGTGGAAAACGCCCGTGACAAAACCCACGGCGACTTCGCCAGCAACATCGCCATGATGCTGGCCAAACCTGCCGGTCTGAAGCCACGCGATCTGGCTGAAAAAATCATTGCCGCGCTGCCGGCCGATGAGCAAATCAGCAAGGTCGAAATCGCCGGCCCCGGCTTCCTCAACTTCTTCCAGAACACTCAGGCCCTGGCCTCGCGCCTGGACGCTGCACTGGCAGACCCAAAGCTCGGCGTGCGCAAATCCGGCCCGCATCAGCGCACCGCTGTCGACATGTCCGCGCCTAACCTGGCCAAGGAAATGCACGTAGGTCACCTGCGCTCCACCATCATTGGTGACGGCGTGGCACGGGTGCTGGAGTTTTTGGGCGACGAAGTGATCCGTCAGAACCACGTGGGCGACTGGGGCACCCAGTTCGGCATGCTGATGGCCTACCTGGAAGAAAACCCGATCACCAGCGACGAGCTGTCTGACCTCGAAAACTTCTACCGCGCCGCCAAAAAGCGCTTCGACGAGTCCCCTGAGTTTGCCGACCGCGCCCGTAGCCTGGTGGTCAAGCTGCAAGCCGGTGACCCGGACTGCCTGGCGCTGTGGAGCAAGTTCAAAGACATCTCGCTGTCGCACTGCCAGAAAATTTACGAACTGCTGAACGTTAAATTGACCATGGACGACGTGATGGGCGAAAGCGCCTACAACGACGACCTGATCAACGTGGTCAACGACCTCAAAGCCAAAGGCATGCTGGTGGAGAGCAACGGCGCGCAGTGCGTGTTCCTCGACGAGTTCAAAAACGCCGAAGGCGAGCCGTTGCCGGTGATTATCGTCAAGGCAGACGGCGGCTACCTGTACGCCACCACCGACCTGGCAGCCATCCGCTACCGCAGCGGTGTACTGAAGGCCGACCGCGCCCTGTACTTCGTCGACCAGCGTCAGGCACTGCACTTCCAGCAAGTGTTTGCCGTGGCACGCAAAGCCGGTTTTGTGACCCACCCGATGGAAATGGAACACATGGGCTTCGGCACCATGAACGGCGCTGATGGCCGCCCTTTCAAGACCCGCGACGGTGGCACGGTAAAACTGATCGACTTGCTCACCGAAGCCCAGGAACGTGCCTACACCCTGGTGAAAGAGAAGAACCCTGAGCTGGCCGAAGAAGAACTGCGCGCCATCGCCAAGGTGGTCGGCATCGACGCGGTGAAATACGCGGACCTGTCCAAGCACCGCGCCAGCGATTACAGCTTCAACTTTGACCTGATGTTGAACTTTGAAGGCAATACCGCACCTTACCTGCTGTATGCCTACACCCGTGTGGCGGGCGTGTTCCGCAAACTGGGCAAGCGTTTCGACGAAGTACCGGGGCACATCGTCCTGGCGGCGCCACAAGAGCAGGAATTGGCCGCAAAACTGGCGCAATTCGGTGAAGTGCTGAACAACGTTGCTGAAAAAGGCACGCCACACACACTGTGCACCTACCTGTACGAAGTGGCCGGTCTGTTCTCCAGCTTCTACGAGAACTGCCCGATCCTGAACGCCGAAGACGAGGCCCAAAAACAAAGCCGTCTGCGCCTGGCAGCCCTGGCCGGCCTGACCCTCAAGCAAGGCCTGGAATTGCTGGGCCTGGAAACTCTGGAGCGCATGTAAGTTGGCCGCCAAGAAAAAACCTGCACCCAAGCGAGGCGCCAGCCGGTATCAGGCGCCAGCCAAAAAGCCGATTCCGGGCTGGTTGTGGCTGGCCATCGGCCTCACCGTCGGCGCGTTTATTGTGTTCCTGATGAAGCTCGAGCCGGGTAAGGGCGACGACGTCAAACGGGTCAAACAAGAGGCGCAAAAAACCTCGCAACAGGCTGAAGCCAACAAGACGCCGCCGAGCCCGACTCAGCCGGTCAAGCCCAAGTACGACTTCTATACCTTGCTGCCCGAATCAGAAGTGATCGTGCCGCCAGAAGCCGTGCCGGAGAAGCCCCCACCTGCGCAGCCAACGGCCCCTCTGGCGCCGGTAACACCGGCTGAAGCGGCAAAAATCGACACCGTGCGGGCTCAAGCCGCCCTGAACGGCCTGACGCCACCGCCGGCACCACCGGTGGTCAAGGAAGCGCCTTCGACGACCAAGTTCTTCCTGCAGGCGGGCTCGTTCCGCAAACAGGCCGATGCGGATAAAGTGCGCGCCCAAATCATTCTGCTCGGCCAAACCGCTTCGGTTGAGTCGGGCACGGTGAAAGACGAAACCTGGTACCGGGTACTGGTCGGCCCGTTCAGCAACCGCGAACAACTGACCGTGGCCCAGAAGCAATTGGCCGGTGGCGGCTTCAACAACCTGTTGTTGCAGCAGCGCCGCTAATCCAGGCCGTAGGCTGCGATCTTTTAACATTCGAAAAGATCGCAGCCTGCGCCAACGCCTACAGACGCTTCCTTCACTCCATTCATCCGCATTCCCCTCCCGCTGTTGAAATACGCGCTACAACCCCCATATGTATCTCCATCAGGCATTTTCGCCCCGCTGCGTGGAGACTCTCCCTTGACCACCATCGTTTCAGTTCGCCGCCACGGCAAAGTCGTTATGGCTGGCGACGGCCAGGTTTCTCTTGGCAACACCGTGATGAAAGGCAACGCGAAAAAAGTCCGTCGCCTGTACCACGGCCAGGTAATCGCCGGTTTCGCCGGTGCAACTGCCGATGCTTTCACCCTGTTCGAACGCTTTGAAGGCCAGCTTGAGAAACATCAGGGCCATCTGGTTCGCGCCGCTGTCGAGTTGGCCAAAGAATGGCGTACCGACCGCTCGCTGAGCCGCCTGGAAGCCATGTTGGCCGTCGCCAACAAAGACGCATCCTTGATCATCACCGGTAACGGCGACGTGGTTGAGCCCGAAGACGGCTTGATCGCCATGGGTTCTGGCGGTGCTTTTGCCCAAGCGGCAGCCCGCGCCCTGCTGATGAAAACCGACCTGCCGGCCCGCGAAATCGCCGAGACCGCACTCGGCATTGCTGGCGACATCTGCGTGTTCACCAACCACAACATCACTATTGAGGAGCAGGACCTCGCTGAGTAAGCCCCCTGCCGGGCCAGTTCGCTGGCCCGTGTATGCACCTGACTTCAGCTAGAGGAACGCCAATTATTATGTCCATGACTCCCCGCGAAATCGTCCACGAACTCAACCGCCATATCATCGGCCAGGACGACGCCAAACGCGCCGTTGCAATCGCCTTGCGTAACCGCTGGCGCCGCATGCAGCTCCCTGAAGAGCTGCGCGTTGAAGTCACCCCGAAAAACATCCTGATGATCGGCCCGACCGGTGTCGGTAAAACCGAGATCGCGCGCCGTCTGGCCAAGCTGGCCAACGCACCGTTCATCAAGGTTGAAGCCACCAAATTCACCGAAGTGGGCTATGTGGGCCGCGACGTAGAGTCGATCATCCGTGATCTGGCTGACGCGGCGATCAAGCTGCTGCGCGAGCAAGAAATCGTTAAAGTCCGTCACCGCGCTGAAGATGCCGCTGAAGAGCGCATTCTCGACGCCCTGCTGCCACCTGCCCGCACGTTTGGCGAAGAGGCGGCTGCACCGCAGGACTCCAACACCCGTCAGCTGTTCCGCAAGCGCCTGCGTGAAGGCCAGCTGGACGACAAGGAAATTGAAATCGAAGTGGCCGACGTGGCCGGTGTCGATATTTCCGCGCCGCCAGGCATGGAAGAAATGACCAACCAGCTGCAAAGCCTGTTTGCCAACATGGGCAAAGGCAAGCGCAAGAGCCGCAAGCTGAAAGTCAAAGAAGCCCTGAAAATGGTGCGTGACGAAGAAGCCAGCCGCCTGGTCAACGACGAAGAACTCAAGGCCAAAGCCCTGGAAGCCGTTGAACAGCACGGTATTGTGTTCATCGACGAAATCGACAAAGTGGCCAAGCGCGGCAATGTCGGCGGCGCCGATGTGTCCCGTGAAGGCGTACAGCGCGACCTGCTGCCGCTGATCGAAGGCTGCACCGTCAACACCAAACTGGGCATGGTTAAAACTGACCACATCCTGTTTATCGCCTCCGGTGCTTTCCACCTGAGCAAGCCAAGCGATCTGGTACCTGAGCTGCAAGGCCGTCTGCCGATCCGTGTTGAACTCAAGGCGCTGACCCCGGAAGACTTCGAGCGCATCCTCAGCGAGCCGCACGCTTCGCTGACCGAGCAATACCGCGAACTGCTGAAAACTGAAGGCCTGAACATTGAGTTCCAGCCTGAAGGTATCAAACGTCTGGCGGAAATTGCCTGGCAGGTTAACGAGAAAACCGAAAACATCGGTGCTCGTCGTCTGCACACGCTGCTGGAGCGCCTGCTCGAAGAGGTATCGTTCAGTGCCGGTGACATCGCCAGCGCGCAGAACGAAGAGCCGATTCGTATTGACGCCGAGTACGTGAACAGCCACTTGGGCGAACTGGCCAAGAACGAAGACCTCTCGCGCTACATCTTGTAAGCCGGGCACCTGTAGCCGCTGTCGCAGCCTGCGACAGCGGCTTCGTGTTTGTGTGAAGACCAAAAGGTTATGACCATGATCCCCAGCGCCATCAACCTGCACAAAGCCTCAAAAACCCTGACCCTCAAATACCCGTCTGGCGAGGAGTACCACTTGCCGGCCGAACTGCTGCGCGTGCATTCGCCGTCCGCAGAGGTGCAGGGCCACGGCAAGCCCATTCTGCAATTTGGCAAAATCAATGTCGGTTTGCTCAAGATCGAACCCGCAGGCCAATACGCCCTGAAGCTGACCTTCGATGACGGCCATGACAGCGGGCTGTTTACCTGGGAGTACCTGTACCAACTGGGGGTTCGCAAAGATGAGTTGTGGCAGGACTACCTGGCCGAACTCAAAGCGGCCGGCAAGTCGCGCGACCCTTCGGAATCGGTTGTAAAGCTGATGCTGTAGCACTCAGCCTAACTGTAGGAGCGAGCTTGTCTCGCGAGCTTTTTAAAGATCAAAAGATCGCGAGGCAAGCTCGCTCCTACAGCCCAGATGTGGGCAACTCAGGATGAGGTGGTGGGCTCCGGGGCCTTCACTTCGGCTGGTTTTTTGACCGCTGCCGGTTTTTTAGCGGCGGGCTTGGCCGCTGCCTTGGCTGCCGGTTTTGCGGCTGGCTTGGCAGGGGCTTTGGTGACAGGTTTAGCGGCTGGTTTTGCCGCAGGCTTGGCAGCAGCGCTGGCTGCCGGTTTAGCCGTTGCAGGCTTGGCGGCTGGTTTAGCGGCCGCGGGCTTGGCAGCAGCAGGTTTGGCCGCAGCAGGCTTAACGGCAGGCTTGGCGGTCGTCGCTTTGGCTGGTGCGGGCTTGCTTGCAGGCGTGGCTTTGGTGGCGGCGACTTTTGCGGCGGCGGCGGTGAGTTTTTCGATGTGCTTGGTCAGTACGTCGACTTGCGCATGCAAGGTTTTGACTTCTTCGCGGCTCGGCACGCCCAAGCGGGAGATAGCGCTGGTCAGGCGTTTATCGAAAGCCTCTTCGAATTCGCTCCACTTCTCCAGCGCCAAGTCTTTCACGTCTTCAACCCGTGAACGCGCGGATGAGGTGGTTGCCTTGGCTTCATCGACAAACTTGTTGCCTGCACTCTTGGCCAGCTTTTCAGCTTTTTCGCCGTCTTTGACCAAACTGTCAAACAGCTTGCTGCCATCGGCATCAATCTTTGAGTACACCCCAAGGCCTGCCAACCAGATCTTGCGCGAGTACTCTTCTATCTTGCCGGTCCATGAGTGACTTTCTTTTGCAGGTGCAGCCGGTTTCTTTGCAGCCATTGTGTTCCCCTCAATGTTCAGTCGCGACGTCTTTGAGTCAAAGCGCCGCGTCATCAAGGTGAACAACATGTTCACCTGTAACAGGTTTAGACCTTAATCCGCCTAGTTTCAAGGCAGGTTTAAAACGGGTTTATGCCAGCGCTTTGTCCAGCGAGCGTTCAATTTCTGACTGGATCATGCCGCTCATCGCCGACATCAACATGCCCAGTTTCACGTCCACTTTGACCCGGCGCTCATCCACTTCCAGTTGGGCCTCGACCCCGGAACGTTTCAGGGTCACCTTGTCGCCCGACCACTCAGGGCTCAGCCCGTACTGAGATTCCAGCTTACCCACCACTTCCCGGGCCTTGACCCGCGCCTGCTCAAGACCCAGGGTGTGAGTGCGCTCAACACTGATGTTTGCCATTGCTGCTTTCCTCGTAAAAAAGTCGATCACTATACTTACATTGACCCTCGCCAAGACAAAGCCGGCTACCGGGATTAGAATGGCCAGCATTCTCTTCTGGTGACAGCGATATGACTGATCAGCGCAAAGGCAGCGATGCCGAACCCACCACTCACTTCGGCTTCAAGAACGTGCCGGAAAGCCAAAAGGCCGACAAAGTCGCCGAGGTTTTCCACTCCGTGGCCGGTAAATATGACCTGATGAACGACGTTCTGTCGGGCGGCATGCACCGCCTGTGGAAGCGTTTCACCATCGAACTGTCGGGTGTACGCCCTGGCAACAAGGTGCTGGACATCGCTGGCGGTACGGGCGATCTGGCGCGCAAGTTTTCGCAACTGGTGGGCCCGACCGGCCACGTGGTACTGGCCGACATCAACGCCTCGATGCTCAAGGTAGGCCGTGATCGCCTGCTGGACAAAGGCGTTGCCGGCAATATCGAGTTCGTTCAGGCCGACGCCGAAAAGCTGCCGTTCCCGGACAACCACTTCGACTGCGTGACCATCGCCTTTGGCCTGCGTAACGTGACCCACAAAGAAGACGCGCTGCGCTCCATGCTGCGTGTGCTCAAGCCGGGCGGCCGCCTCTTGGTGCTGGAGTTCTCCAAGCCAACCAACGCGCTGATGTCCAAGGTTTACGACGCCTACTCGTTCGCCTTTATGCCCATGGTCGGCAAGCTGGTGCTCAACGATGCCGACAGCTACCGCTACCTGGCTGAGTCGATCCGCATGCACCCGAACCAGGAGACGCTGAAGTCGATGATGGTCGAGGCCGGTTTTGACCGCGTGACCTATCACAACATGACCTCAGGTATCGTCGCACTGCACCGCGGCATCAAGCCCTGATGTTGCTGCGCGGCCTTCTCGCCAGCGTCGAAACCGGCGTTAACCGGGTATTGCGCCTGGACAGCACGGCCTTGGCACGCTTGCGCCCGTTGACCGGCAAGGTCATTGCGGTGCGCGGCAGCAGCCCGACGGTTCAGCTGTTTATCCTGCCCAGCGATGAAGGCCTGATGCTGGCCGCTGAGTGGGCCGCCGAAGCCGACTGCACCTTGCGTGCCCCGACGTCGACCCTGCTGCGCCTGGCCTTGAGCAAAGACAAAAGCGCGGTGTTGCACAGCCCGCAGGTCGACCTCGAAGGTGACAGCGCCGCGCTGATGGCGCTGGCCGCCGTGCTGCAAGACCTTGAGCTGGATTGGGAGTACGAACTCTCACGCTGGATCGGCCCTGTGCCTACGGCGTTGATCGGCGGCCACCTGCGCAGTCGCGCCAACTGGTATCAGCAAGGTTTCGCCAGCCTCAATCAGAACCTGGCCGAATACCTGAGCGAAGAAGCCCGCACCTTGGTCGGCGAACGTGAAGCGCAAGCGCGCTTTGAGCAAATCGACCGACTTAAACTCGACCTGGACCGCCTGGAGGCACGCTTTGAGCGCCTCAGCCGATCCCTCAAGCCCAGCGATCACGCATGAAGCTGCTTGCCATACGCCGTTTGTTTCGCATCCAGCGCGTCGTCATTCGCTACCGCCTGGATGACCTGCTGTTTGCCCTGCCCTTGCCGTGGTGGCTGTTGTCGCTGCGCTATGCCCTGCCGTGGCGCTGGTTCCCGCGTAAAAAGCTGGAGCTGAGCCGAGGCGCAGCCCTACGGTTGGCCTTGCAGGACTTAGGACCGATCTTTATCAAGTTCGGGCAAATTCTCTCGACCCGTCGCGACTTGCTCCCACCGGACATCGCCGATGAGTTGATGCTGTTGCAAGACCGCGTTCCGCCGTTCGACCCGGAGCTGGCGGTCAAGCTGATCGAAGAACAGCTCGGCGCCAAAATCAGCGAAGTCTTTAGCCGTTTTGACATTGAGCCGCTGGCCTCGGCCTCGGTGGCCCAGGTGCACGCCGCCAAACTCAAAACCGGCGAAGAAGTGGTGGTCAAAGTCGTCCGCCCGGGCCTCAAGCCGATCATCGGTTCTGACCTCGCATGGCTGTTTATTCTGGCCAAGACCGCCGAGCGCCTGAGCGCGGATGCGCGCCTGCTGCACCCGGTAGACGTGGTCAGTGATTACGAAAAAACCATCTACGACGAACTCGATCTGCTGCGCGAGGCGGCCAACGCCAGCCAGCTCAAGCGCAACTTCGAAGGTTCGCCGCTGCTTTACGTGCCGCAGATTTACTGGGACTGGTGCCGCCCCAAAGTGCTGGTCATGGAGCGCATCTACGGGCTGCAAGTCACCGATCTGGCGGCCTTGGCCGACCAGCGCACCGACATGAAGCTGCTGGCCGAACGCGGGGTCGAGATCTTCTTCACCCAAGTGTTTCGTGACAGCTTCTTCCATGCCGACATGCACCCCGGCAACATTTTCGTCAGCACGGTCAGCCCGTGGAGCCCGCAATACATCGCCATCGACTGCGGCATCGTCGGCAGCCTGACCCCCGAAGACCAGGACTATCTGGCGCGCAACCTGTTTGCCTTCTTCAAGCGTGATTACCGGCGTGTGGCCCAACTGCACATCGACTCGGGCTGGGTGCCTGCGAACACCAAGCTCAACGAGTTTGAGGCGGCGATCCGCACCGTGTGCGAGCCGATTTTCGAGAAGCCGCTCAAAGAGATTTCCTTTGGTCAGGTGCTGATGCGCCTGTTCCAGACCGCTCGGCGCTTCAACATGGAAGTCCAGCCGCAGTTGGTTTTGTTACAAAAAACCCTGCTTAACATCGAAGGCCTGGGCCGCCAGCTGTACCCCGACCTCGACCTGTGGAGCACCGCGCAGCCGTTCCTTGAACGCTGGATGCGCGAGCGCGTCAGCCCCAAAACCCTGCTGCGCAACCTGCACAGCCAGGTCGAGCAGATCCCGCATCTGGCGGGCATGACCCGCGACTTGCTGGAGCGCATGTCGCAACCTCACGCCAAAAACCAGCCGCTGGCGGTGCGTGAGCCCCGGGACGGCTGGTTCTTGCGCCTGCTGGGCGCCGGGCATGTGGTAGCAGGCGCCTTACTGGCAACTGTCGGACCTTTGGGCAGCATCGGTTACTGGCCGGCGGGTATCCTGCTGGTGGTGGGCCTTTACCTGATCGTGCGCCGATCGTAGGAATTCTGGTCACTCTTGAGAGAGGCTGGCAAACTGTGGGCATCGCGAGTGCGGAGTCAAACATGAAAGACTGGCTGGACGAGATCAAATGGGACAACGATGGCCTGGTGCCGGCAATTGCCCAAGACCATAAAACCGGACGTGTGCTGATGATGGCCTGGATGAACCGCGAGGCCCTGAGTCTGACCGCGGCAGAAAACCGTGCCATCTACTGGTCACGCTCGCGTGGCAAACTGTGGCGCAAAGGTGAAGAATCAGGCCACGTGCAAAAGCTGCATGAAATGCGCCTGGACTGCGACGCTGATGTGATCATCCTGATGGTTGAACAAATCGGCGACATCGCCTGCCATACCGGCCGTCAAAGCTGCTTCTACCGCGTTTACGAAAACGCCGAATGGAAGACCGTTGATCCGGTGCTTAAAGACCCGAACGCCATTTATCACGCAGGCCACTCCCATGACTGACACCCTGAACCGCGTCGCCCAAGTGCTCGAAGCACGCAAAGGCGCCACGCCAGACAGCTCCTATGTCGCCAGCCTGTACCACAAGGGTTTGAACAAGATCCTGGAGAAAGTCGGCGAAGAGTCGGTCGAAACCATCATTGCCGCCAAAGATGCTGCCATCAGCGGTGACTGCAGCGATGTCATCTACGAAACGGCTGATTTATGGTTCCACAGCATGATCATGCTCGCCCAGCTGGGCCAGCATCCTCAGGCGGTACTGGATGAACTGGAGCGCCGCATCGGCACTTCCGGACACGTGGAAAAAGCCTCCCGGCCTTCCGCCTAAACCCTTTTTTCAAGGAGCACAGCATGGGCATTTTTGACTGGAAACACTGGATCGTCATTCTGGTAGTCGTGGTCCTGGTCTTCGGCACCAAAAAACTGAAAAATCTGGGCACCGACGTGGGCGAGTCAATCAAAGGCTTTCGCAAAGCCATGAACGACGACGAAAAGCCTGCCGAACCCGTGGTTCCTCCTGCGCAGCCAACTGCCGCACCGACACCGCACACCACTTCGACCCTGAATGAGCCGCACACCATCGACGTGCAGGCACAAAAAGTCGAAGAGCCGACCCGCAAAGACGTGTGAGCCAAAACCCATGTTCGGTATCAGCTTCAGTGAACTGCTGCTCGTCGGCCTGGTTGCCCTCGTGGTGCTGGGCCCCGAGCGCCTGCCGGGTGCTGCACGCACCGCCGGCCTGTGGATCGGACGCTTGAAACGCAGTTTCAATGCGATCAAACAGGAAGTTGAACGTGAAATCGGCGCTGACGAGATCCGTCGCCAGTTGCACAACGAACACATCTTGTCGATGGAAGAGGAAGCCAAGAAGATCCTGGCCCCGCTCCAGCCGACGGTGCCGCCCGTGGTGCCGACAGAGCCTGTGCCAGCCCCC
>NZ_WIWK01000145.1:0-12993 GCF_009600165.1 Pseudomonas sp. FSL R10-0399 | reverse complement strand
TCAAAATCATCCAACTCATTGATATTCAAGGAGTTTTCCGTTTCGACTGCGCCGGAAGTGGTGCGAATTATAGGCCGTTATTACAGTGAGTCAAGCGCTAATTGAGCGACTCTATCAATTAACTTCTATATCGCCGAAAACACACCTATATAGAGGGGGCTAACGCCCCCTCTATATAGCTACAACACTCCAGACTGCCGCAAAAGCTCCAAGTCCACCGTCGCCACCCCAAGCACACGCGCCAACACCTCCTGCGTGTGCTCACCCAACAACGGCGGCGCCCTGCGATACTCCACCGGGGTTTCAGACAACCTGATAGGGCTCCCCACCTGCGGCACCAAACCTGCCAGCGCATGCGGAAGCTCAAAAGCCAGCCCCCGCGCCTGCACCTGAGGATCCGCAAACACCTGCGCCAGCTCATTGATAGGCCCACAAGGCACGCCCACCGCCTCTAGCTGCTCAACCCACTGCGCCGTCGTCTTGAATACAGTTGCCTGACGAATAAGCGGCACCAGCACAGCACGGTTGGCAACCCGCTGCTTATTACTGGCAAAGCGCGGATCATCCGCCCAACCAGGCTGACCCGCCACCTCAGCAAACTTACGAAACTGGCTGTCATTACCCACGGTCAGGATAAAATCGCCATCGGCCGTAGGGAAATCCTGATAAGGAACAATATTGGGGTGAGCATTCCCCAAGCGCTTGGGCGACACACCTGTCGTCAGGTAATTCATAGCCTGATTGGCCAAGCACGCCACCTGCACGTCTAGCAGCGCCATATCGATATGCTGCCCACCCCCATCATGCTGACGATGAGCAAGCGCCGCCAAAATGGCAACTGTCGCGTAAAGCCCCGTCAGAATATCCGTCAGCGCAACCCCAACCTTGACCGGCCCTGCACCCTCCTCACCCTCAGGCCGACCAGTCAGGCTCATCAGCCCGCCCAACCCCTGAATAATGAAGTCATAACCAGCCCGCTTCGCATACGGGCCCGTCTGACCAAACCCGGTAATGGAGCAATAGATCAACTGCGGATTGACCTCCTTGAGCGAGGCGTAATCCAGCCCATACGCCTCCAGGCCTCCCACCTTGAAGTTCTCGATCAAGATATCGGACTTCGCCGCCAGCTCCCGCACCAGGCGCTGGCCTTCCGGCTTGGTGAAATCGATGGTCACCGACTGCTTATTACGGTTAGCCGACAAGTAATAAGCCGCCTCCCCCGTGCTCTCTCCATAAGCATCCTTAAGGAAGGGCGGCCCCCACGCGCGCGTGTCGTCGCCATTGCCCGGGCGCTCGACCTTGATCACCTCAGCGCCAAGGTCCGCCAGAATCTGCCCAGCCCACGGCCCAGCCAGTACTCGCGATAAATCCAGCACCCGCAAATGCGATAAAGCACCCATGAGCCAAGCTCCTGTTAATAGAACGCCTGAAGACCCGTCTGCGCACGCCCAAGAATCAAGGCATGCACGTCATGCGTCCCCTCATAGGTATTCACTACTTCCAGGTTAACCAGGTGACGCGCCACCCCGAACTCGTCGGAGATACCATTGCCACCCAACATGTCCCGCGCCATACGCGCGATATCCAGCGACTTGCCGCACGAGTTGCGCTTCATGATCGAAGTAATCTCAACCGCCGCGGTTCCTTCATCCTTCATCCGCCCCAAGCGCAGGCAACCCTGCAAGGCCAACGTAATCTCGGTCTGCATATCCGCCAGTTTTTTCTGGATCAACTGGGTCGCCGCCAACGGCCGACCGAACTGCTGACGATCCAGCGTGTATTGACGCGCCGTATGCCAGCAAAATTCTGCGGCGCCCAATGCGCCCCACGAGATGCCGTAGCGTGCGGAGTTCAGGCAGGTGAAAGGACCTTTCAAACCGCGAACATCCGGGAAGATGTTCTCTTGTGGCACAAACACGTTATCCATCACGATCTCGCCAGTGATCGACGCACGCAAGCCAACCTTGCCGTGAATCGCCGGAGCGCTCAGGCCCTTCCAGCCCTTCTCCAGAACGAAGCCACGGATGTCACCCTCGTCGTCCTTCGCCCAGACCACAAACACATCTGCGATCGGACTGTTAGTGATCCACATCTTGCTGCCCGTCAGGCTGTAGCCGCCATCCACCGAGCGCGCACGAGTGATCATCGCGCCCGGATCAGAACCATGGTTAGGCTCCGTCAGACCAAAACAACCAATCCACTCACCTGACGCCAACTTCGGCAGATACTTTTGCTTTTGCGCCTCAGTACCGAACTCATTGATCGGCACCATGACCAAGGAAGACTGCACACTCATCATCGAGCGGTAACCCGAGTCAACGCGCTCAACCTCACGAGCAATCAAGCCGTAGCTGACATAGTTCAAGCCACTGCCGCCGTACTGCTCAGGGATCATCGCCCCCAGCAAGCCCGTCTCACCCATCTCGCGAAAAATCGCCGGGTCAGTCTGTTCATGACGGAAAGCTTCCAGAACACGTGGCGCCAGCTTGTCTTGAGCAAACTGCTCAGCGCTGTCACGCACCATGCGCTCTTCTTCAGTGAGCTGCTGATCCAGCAACAGTGGATCAATCCAGTTGAAGCTTGCTTTACCCACCATGAAAGAACCCTCGCGAAATAGATCAAATGTCGTACGCCGATCCTAGGCCGCCTCTTATAAAGAGTACAAACGAGGATTCAGCACGCCGTTGTGATAATTTCTCACTCCGTGACTGCCTGAAAGGCCATTTCTGATCACCTTTAGTGAGGAAGCCGTACATGCGCCGCAAGATCCCCAGCACAACCGCCCTGATCAGCTTTGAAGCGGCCGCACGTCATGAGAGCTTCACCAAGGCCGCACACGAACTGTCCCTCACCCAAGGCGCTATTTGCCGACAGATCGCCAGCCTTGAAGAATTCCTCAGCGTAGAACTCTTCAGACGCTCCAAGCGGGGCGTAAAACTGACAGAAGCAGGCCTTTCCTACAGCCGACGGGTTGCGACGCAACTGGATGCCGTCGAACGCGACACGCTGTCCGTGATGGGTCAACAAGGCGCCAACACCATTGAGCTGGCCGTTGTCCCCACCTTCGGCACGCAATGGCTATTGCCCCGCCTCAAGGATTTCCAGCAACAGCACCCCGACGTTACCGTCAACCTGACAAACCGTACGCGCCCCTTCCTGTTTGCCGACACCGACTTCGACGCCGCCATCTACTTTGGCGATGCCGACTGGTCCGGTACCTCGTCCCACCGGCTGATGGGCGAGAACCCGCTGCCCGTGTGCAGCCCTTCACTGCTGGGCGACCGGCAAAGCCTCAGCGCCCAGGCATTGGCCGAACTCCCCCTACTCCAACAAACCACCCGCCCCTACGCCTGGCGCCAATGGTTCAACGCCCAGGACATGAACGTGCCACGCGACATGACCGGGCCGCGCTACGAACTGTTTTCGATGCTGGCCCAAGCCGCCATACACGAAATGGGCGTCGCGCTGATCCCGCCCTTCCTGATTCAGCGCGAATTGGCCGAGAAACGCCTGGTCATCGCCAACCCGCACACACTGCCCAGCAACAAGGCTTACTACCTAATGATCCCGGAACGCAAAATTGAGTCCGCGTCGCTACACGCCTTTCGAGACTGGCTGATCAAGCAGGCCGCGGCCTACAGCTTGACTTGAGAAAATTCGAATTCTCAAAAAACAATGTAGTGATACTTAAAAAACAACTACATATATACGCAAATGTCGCCATTTTGCACGCTTGACTTAAGTCTAACTGGACAAACCTGAAAGCCAGTAACCACGCGGCTTACAGGGTATTTCTGAAAGTTATGCAGCGATAACCAAAAGAAATGTGAAAAAAACTCGAAAACAGCCTTAAATCTCTCTAAGCCTTATAAATAAAGGCCTACAGCCGATCGTTGCGACATTCGGTCACTGCATGACTTGTAGTAAAAAATCCGTCACCCTTCATAAGTTCTTGAAAGCCCCAAAAATCGCCAGCAGAATGCCGCGCCCCACCCAATATTTGGTGGGATCGTGCTGATCGGCCGCCCCAGTCGCACCATCCGTAGTGCGCTGGCTTTCTTATAAAAGATCACGCAGGAGATATGACGTGCACATTGGTGTTCCTCTCGAAACCCAAACGGGTGAAACGCGGGTTGCTGCAACCCCGGAAACCATCAAGAAGCTGATCGGCCAAGGCCATAAGGTGACTGTTCAAAGCGGCGCAGGTATTAATGCCAGCGTGACTGACAGCGCATATGAAGCCGCAGGCGCAACTATTGGCAGCGCCACAGACGCCTTTGGCGCCGAGCTGATCCTTAAAGTAGTTGCCCCCAACGACAGCGAACTGGCCCTGATCAACAGCACCGCTGTGCTGATTGGCATGCTCAACCCGTTCAGCAATGAAACCATTGCCAAACTGACCGAGCGTGGGATCACCGCCTTCTCGCTGGAAGCTGCCCCGCGTACCTCGCGTGCGCAAAGTCTTGATGTGCTGTCATCCCAAGCCAACATTGCCGGCTACAAAGCCGTACTGCTGGCCGCCCACCATTACCCGCGCTTCATGCCCATGTTGATGACCGCCGCCGGTACGGTAAAAGCCGCCCGCGTGCTGATTCTCGGCGCAGGCGTTGCCGGCCTGCAGGCCATTGCGACAGCCAAGCGACTTGGCGCGGTCATTGAGGCCTCAGATGTGCGGCCTGCGGTAAAAGAGCAGATCGAATCGCTGGGCGCCAAGTTCGTCGACGTCCCTTATGAGACCGACGAAGAACGCGAATGCGCAGTCGGCGTGGGTGGCTATGCACGCCCGATGCCTGCCAGCTGGATGCAGCGCCAGGCCCAGGCCGTGCACGAGCGCGCCAAGCAAGCCGATATCGTCATCACCACCGCACTCATCCCCGGCCGCAAGGCACCAGTGCTGCTGAGCGCTGAAACCGTAGCGCAGATGAAGCCTGGCTCCGTCGTCATCGACCTCGCCGCTGCACAAGGGGGCAACTGCCCGCTGACCGTGGCCGATCAAGTAGTCGTCGAAAACGGCGTGATCATTGTCGGCCCGACCAATCTGGCCGGAGAAGTGGCCGCGGACGCATCAGCGCTGTACGCCCGCAACCTGCTGGACTTCCTCAAGCTGGTCTTCACCCCTGAAGGGCAGTTCCAGATCAACCTTGAAGACGACATCGTCGCCGCGTGCCTGATGTGCCGCGACGGTCAAGTTGTGCGCAAAAACGGCTGAGGATAAAAACAATGGAAGAGCTCATCTCCCCCGGTATCTACAACCTGATCATTTTCGTACTGGCTATTTATGTCGGCTACCACGTGGTCTGGAACGTTACCCCTGCACTGCACACCCCGCTCATGGCCGTGACCAACGCCATTTCCGCGATTGTGATCGTCGGCGCCATGCTCGCGGCCGCGCTCACCGTCACTCCGCTGGGTAAAACCATGGGCACCCTGGCCGTCGCCTTGGCGGCCGTTAATGTATTCGGTGGATTTTTGGTCACCCGGCGCATGCTGGAAATGTTCAAGAAGAAAGCACCTAAAGCTAAAGAAGAGGTGCGCAAGCCATGAGCATGAACCTGGTCACTGTTCTCTACCTGGTTGCATCGATCTGTTTCATCCAGGCCCTTAAAGGCCTGTCTCACCCCACCACCTCGCGTCGCGGCAACCTGTTCGGCATGCTCGGCATGGCCCTGGCCGTGCTGACCACCATCGGGCTGGTGTACAAACTGGGCGCTGAAATCGCGACCACCGGCATCGGCTATGTGATTATGGGGCTGCTCATCGGCGGCACCGCAGGCTCGATCATGGCCAAGCGCGTCGAAATGACCAAAATGCCAGAGCTCGTCGCCTTCATGCACAGCATGATCGGTCTGGCAGCGGTGTTTATCGCCATTGCCGCCGTGGTAGAGCCGCAATCGTTGGGCATCGTCAAACATTTGGGCGACGCCATCCCGGCCGGTAACCGCCTAGAACTGTTCCTGGGCGCCGCGATTGGTGCTATCACCTTCTCGGGTTCGGTCATCGCGTTCGGCAAGCTGTCGGGCAAATACAAGTTCCGCCTGTTCCAGGGCGCACCGGTACAGTTCAGCGGCCAACACAAGCTCAACCTGGTGCTGGGCCTCGCGACACTGGCCCTGGGCGTGACCTTTATGCTCACCGGCAACCTCAACGCCTTCGCGCTGATGCTGGCCCTGGCGTTTGTATTGGGCGTGCTGATCATCATCCCGATTGGCGGCGCCGACATGCCGGTCGTGGTTTCGATGCTTAATAGCTACTCGGGCTGGGCAGCGGCCGGTATCGGCTTCTCGCTGAATAACTCGATGCTGATCATCGCCGGTTCGCTGGTCGGATCGTCAGGCGCCATCCTGTCGTACATCATGTGCAAAGCGATGAACCGCTCGTTCTTCAACGTGATCCTCGGTGGCTTTGGTGGCGCAGCGGACGCTGGCGGCCCTGCCGGCACACAGGAAGCACGCCCGGTTAAATCCGGCTCGGCTGACGACGCGACCTTCTTGCTGACCAACGCCGACACCGTGATCATCGTTCCGGGCTACGGCCTGGCCGTGGCACGGGCGCAGCATGCACTTAAAGAGCTGACCGAAAAGCTGACCCACCGCGGCGTGACCGTCAAGTATGCGATTCACCCGGTGGCGGGTCGTATGCCTGGCCACATGAACGTACTGCTCGCAGAGGCAGAAGTGCCTTACGACCAAGTGTTCGAAATGGAAGACATCAACTCCGAATTCGGCCAGGCCGACGTCGTGTTGGTGCTCGGCGCCAACGACGTGGTTAACCCGGCGGCCAAGAACGATCCGAAATCGCCCATCGCGGGCATGCCGATCCTCGAAGCCTATAAAGCCAAAACCGTCATCGTGAACAAACGCTCCATGGCCAGCGGCTATGCGGGCCTGGATAACGAACTGTTTTATCTGGATAAAACCATGATGGTCTTCGGTGACGCCAAGAAAGTTATTGAAGATATGGTCAAAGCCGTCGAGTAACATCGCGGCCTGGTAACACCGAGAACCCCGGCACTTAATTCGCCGGGGTTTTTTATTTCTGACTGATCCCGACCAAAGGCTCTAAATCGGCCTGCGGCATTCGACCATGGTAGCGGGACGCCGCGCTTTGAAAATGAATAGACTGCGCATCTTGCTTCCGTTGCCCGAGATAACAATCCATGTACCGTGAACGTATACGTCTGAACTCCCTGCACGATAAGGTTATGAGCGCCGAAGAAGCCGCCGCCCTTATTAAAGACGGCATGACCGTCGGCATGAGCGGTTTCACCCGTGCCGGTGAAGCCAAAGCCGTGCCACAAGCCTTGGCCGAGCGCGCCAAGCACTCGCCGCTGAAAATCACCCTGATGACCGGCGCCAGCCTGGGCAACGACCTCGACAAGCAATTGACCGAAGCCGGCGTACTCGCACGTCGCATGCCGTTCCAGGTGGACAACACACTGCGCAAGGCGATCAACGCCGGCAAAGTCATGTTCATCGACCAGCACTTGTCCGAAACTGTCGAGCAACTGCGCAACAAGCAACTCACCCTGCCGGACATCGCCGTCATCGAAGCCGTTGCGATTACCGAGCAAGGCCACATCGTGCCGACCACGTCGGTGGGGAACTCCGCCAGCTTCGCGATTTTCGCCAAACAAGTGATCGTCGAGATCAACCTGGCGCACAACCCGAACCTGGAAGGTCTACACGACATCTATATCCCGACCTACCGTCCGACCCGTACGCCAATCCCGTTGGTGAAAGTCGATGACCGTATCGGTAGCACCGCCATCCCGATCCCGGCCGAAAAAATCGTCGCGATCGTGATCACCAACAAGGCCGACTCGCCGTCGACAGTGAGCGAGCCTGACAGCGAAACCGCCGGCATCGCCTTCCACCTGATCAACTTCCTCAAAAAAGAAGTGGATGAAGGCCGCATGACCAACAAGCTCGGCCCGCTGCAAGCCGGTATCGGCAACATCGCCAACGCGGTGATGTGTGGCCTGATCGACTCGCCGTTCGAAGACCTGACCATGTACTCCGAAGTACTACAGGACTCGACCTTCGACCTGATCGACGCGGGCAAAATGCGCTTCGCCTCGGGCAGCTCGATCACCTTGTCCGAGCGTCGCAACTCCGACGTGTTCGGCAACCTTGAGCGCTACAAAGACAAACTCGTGTTGCGCCCGCAAGAGATCTCCAACCACCCGGAAGTCGTTCGCCGCCTGGGCATCATCGGGATCAACACCGCGCTGGAGTTCGACATCTACGGCAACGTTAACTCCACCCACGTCTGCGGCACGCGGATGATGAACGGCATCGGCGGCTCGGGCGACTTCGCCCGTAACGCACACTTGGCCATTTTCGTGACCAAGTCGATCGCCAAAGCTGGTGCGATCTCCAGCGTGGTGCCAATGGTCAGCCACGTTGACCACACCGAGCACGATGTCGACATCCTGGTCACCGAACAAGGCCTGGCTGACTTGCGTGGCCTGGCGCCGCGTGAGCGCGCCCGCGTGATCATCGACAACTGTGTGCACCCAGACTTCCGTGAAGCGCTGAATGACTACTTCACCAAGGCCTGCGCCATTGGCGGCCACACCCCGCATATCCTGCGCGAGGCGTTGAGCTGGCACATCAACCTGGAAGAAACCGGGAAAATGCTGCCGTAACACGCGTGCTAGACAGCCGCCGTCGAAAACACTGTTTTCTGCGGCGGCTTTTTTATGCCTTCCTGACAAAAACTGTACTGCTGTACTGGTAATTTCTTACCCTTGTCAGGGTCACTTCCCACAAAAACGACTAGAAACGCACCAACTTAGTGCCGACAGGTACAGTTGTGCTCGTTTATGGCCGTACAGCACCTATAAACAGTTAACTGGCCCATCGCAATACAGGTGAACTGTATCTACAGAGTCTGGACGTAGAGGAGGATCATTGGCATCAGTTAAACCACTAGCCAATGCCGCCACAAGCGGAAGGATGCCATCATGGAACGTACACTCAGTTCCGATCTGTTCACCGAAAGCAATGCTGTAAACACCCAGGCTTCCATGCCTTTGCGCGTACTTGCCAACCTGATGTTGTGGCAGCGCCGTATCTCCAGCCGCCATCAATTGGCTCGCCTGGACTCGCGTCTTCTGGCTGATGCCGGTATTAGCGAAGCACAGCGTTACGAAGAGCTGAGCAAGCCGTTCTGGCGCTAACGAGCGCTCGCTGGCCCTGACCATCGGTCCACCGCCAGCACCCAGAATTGAAAAAACAAAACCCGTCGCGGGTAACCGCCGACGGGTTTTGTCGTTTTGGGCGGCTATTTTTGAGCGCCAGAAGCATGACAAGTACAGTTTTATAAAAACACTAACAGACCAGTACAGTCACGAAAA
This sequence comes from Pseudomonas sp. FSL R10-0399, assembly GCF_009600165.1. Lineage (NCBI taxonomy): Bacteria > Pseudomonadati > Pseudomonadota > Gammaproteobacteria > Pseudomonadales > Pseudomonadaceae > Pseudomonas > Pseudomonas sp. FSL R10-0399. The sequence continues at coordinate 3,635 of NZ_WIWK01000145.1, read as the reverse complement.
AGCCTGATCCAGAGCATCCTGTCTGCACCGCAAGGCAAAACATCCTTTGCGACACGCCGCCCTGCGCCTACTATTCGCCTATAACCGACTATTTTTATACGACCCTCTTCTGGAGTATCACCATGCCCACTCTTCGCCTGCTCAGCGCTGCCGCCTTGCTGACACTCGCTGCCAGCGCCAGCGCCTCCAGCTTTCTCGTGACAACCGATGCCATCGTGGGCGCCCTGAAAGCGACCTCTGACCTGACCTCCGACGCGACCGGCTCGCTGCGCAACAACAAAATCGTGCGCGAAGCCCGTGATGACGCCGCCAGTTTTGTGGCCAGCGAAGGGGCAATCCGTGGTGTGAAACTGGAAAGCGCCTTCGACGCCATTCGCCAGCAAGCGCCTCAACTGCAAGCCAGCGATGCCCAACTGGCGCAGGCAATCCTCGCGATCTGATGTTTGATGACCTGTGGGGGCGGGCTTGCTCGCGATGCAGACCACATGGCGTCTCAGAACGGACGCTGTGATGCTATCGCGAGCAAGCCCGCTCCCACGGGAATAGCATCAAAGATGAAGATCCCGCCACGTACTGGTTCTGACCCGACCATTACGCTAGCCTTGGGCCTCGATCACACAGAACGAGACCCATGCGTTTTTCTTTACTAGCCCTGCTTGCCCTCTGCTGGACTCAATCAGCCCACGCCTTCGACACAACCACGCAAAATACCGTGCTCACCGGCTACGTCACCAGTAAAGTGACGTCCGCGCCCTTCGATCACAAACTGCTATGTGCCGCCCAGGATGACGCTGCCGTCTTTATTGCCAGTGACGGTCAACAGCGAGGCGCGCAGTTGGAGTCTGCCTTGCGCTATCTGCGCCAGACCCAGCCTGAATTGAATGCCTCCGACCTTGAACTGGCACAAGCAATTCTCGTCCAATAAATACCCGCGTTTTCTGGAGATGTTTCATGCGTAGCCCTTTAATTGTCGCCACCCTTGGCCTGTTGTTGCTCGCCGATGTGGCGCAAGCACAGACCGTTGTGCAGACCAGTAACATCATCGTGCGCGCGTTTGGCCGCTCCATCGACTTCACCTCCGACACCACCACGTCCATTCGTGACTCTAAAGTAGTCCGTGAAGCCCACGATGACGCCGCCACTTTCGTCGCCAGCGAAGGCTCCATTCGTGGCGTGCAACTGGAGTCTGCCTTCAATACCCTGCGCGACCGCCTGCCTGAAGCGCGCAACGCCAGCGACCATGACCTCGCCGAAGCTATCCTCGCGCTGTGAAACCTCTGACAGGCTGGCTCGCAGCGTGTGCCCTGCTGCTTATCGGCAGTAATGCCCACGCAGCGCTCCATCTGCAGCTAAAAACAGAGGGCCTGACACCCGCCCAGCAGCACGCCAGCCAAGCGCTGCTCGATGAAGCCATGCAAAAGCTGCCCCCGCGCTTCATCGAGCAACTGGATCGCCAGATTGTGGTCGGTTGGAGCGATGACATGCCCAGCAATGCCTACGGGCAAGCCTCGTTAGTGTCTGAGCTGGACTTGAATCGCAACCTGCTGGCCAGCCTCACCGATGGCTCGGCCGCGACTCAAAAGACCAACCGCCCCCACGGCACCGTGCGCCAGGAAATGCTCGCCACTGTCCTGCACGAGCTGACCCACCTCTATGACCGCGCCCGCCTCTGGCCTGCCGCAGACCGCACGCTCATCCAGCGCTGCGCACGGCAAAGCAACAGCACGGGGCTCATCGGCCTGCCCGACCCATGCCGTGGCCAGACCGACCGCCGCTTTACCCTCAGCGATGACCCGCGCCTGCTCGACCTCGCCGGTTGGCAGCAATACGTGGGCCGCCGTGGTGAGCGCGAGCAAGACAACCATCAGGTCGTGCGCAGCCCGGACCTGTACGAAGTCACCAACCCCAAAGAATTCGTCGCGGTCAACATGGAGTACTTCCTCCTCGACCCGGCCTACGCGTGCCGGCGCCCGGCGCTGTACCGCTACTACAAAAATCATTTCGGCTGGGCACCCGCCGCCAAAGACGACTGCCCCAAGAGCTTCCCCTTTTTGAACGCCGGCAACGACTTTGCCAAACAGCCCCTCGGCACCGTTGACCCGGAGCGTGTATACGCCGTCGACTACCTGCTGGCCGAGGCCAACCAGGAATGGGCCAGCCGCTGGGGCCACAGCATGCTGCGCCTGGTGATTTGCGCCCCCGGCCGTCCACGCGGTCCGGATTGCCGACTCGACCTGCAAGAACACTTGGTGTTGTCCTACCGGGCGTTTGTGAACGACGTACAGCTTTCAAGCTGGGACGGCCTGACCGGCGCCTACCCGTCGCGCCTGTTTGTACTGCCGCTGGCCCAGGTCATCGATGAATACACCAAGACAGAACTGCGCAGCCTCGCCTCTGTACCGCTGAACTTGAGCCGCCCGGAAATCGAAGAAGTGGTTGAGCACGCTGCCGAGATGCATTGGAGCTACGACGGCAGCTATTACTTTGTGTCCAACAACTGCGCAGTCGAGACCTTGAAACTGCTGCGCAGCGGCAGCGACAACGCGCAACTCAAAGGCCTGGACAGCATCGTGCCCAATGGCCTGCTGGAAGTGCTCAAAGCCCGTGGCCTGGCAGACACCAGCGTGCTGGACGACCCGCGTGAAGCGCTGCGTCTGGGCTATCGGTTTGATTCCTACCGTGACCGCTATCAAGCCATGTTCGACGTGCTAAAAACCCGCATGCCAATCAAGCAGACCAGCGTTGAAGACTGGATGGCCCTGGACGCCGAGCAACGCCGCCCGTGGTTTGAAAAAGCCGACCTGCGCGCCAGCGCGGCGTTGTTGCTGCTCGAACAGGCCAGCTTCCGCCGCCAGTTGCTGCTCGCTCAAGACGAGGTCAAGCAAAAGTACCTGGGCGCACGCGGGCTTAAAGATGGCGGCATGGACAAGGCCAACAAAACCCTGCAAGAGATTCTCGCCAGCAGTGGCTTCCTTAGCCGCCCGGCCGAATTGCTCGGCAGCAGCGGCTATGGCCTGCCACAGGCCAAAGAGTGGCAAATGCTCGAGTCCGAAAGCAGCCAGCGCCAGCAACAGTTGCTACGCCTGACCAGCGATCTGGACAAAGAAGTGCGCAGCCTCCTTGAGCCGGCCCGCGCAGCAGAAATCGCCGCCACCGAAGCCAACGTCAAACAGATCGGCGAACACCTGCGCGCCATTCACAAAGCCGCAGGCGGCCTGCAACTCCCGTAGGAGCGAGCTCGCCTCGCGATCTTTTGATCTTACGCCCCCGGCACAAACTGCTTCTGCGCCGTGCCGTGAGCGATCAGCCGCGACAGGTAGTTCATTTTCTCGGCATCCTGATCCACGAAGCGGAAGGTCAGTTGCAACCAGTCGCTGTCCGGCTTGGGTTCGTACGCGACGATGGCGTGCAAGTAGCCATTCAAACGCGCCACCTCGGCCCGCTCGCCTTGCTCAAGGTCCAACACCGCACTGGCCAGGATCTGCGGTAGCTCATCGCCACGGCGCACCACCAGCAGCGCCTCCTTGAGGCTGAGCGCTTTAATCACGCAGGGCTGAATCCCCGTAGGCAAACGCAACTGCCCTTGGCCGCGCCCCGTGGGTGTCTGGCTGGCCGGGCGGGCCACAGGAGCCGCT
>NZ_WIWK01000144.1:0-13479 GCF_009600165.1 Pseudomonas sp. FSL R10-0399 | reverse complement strand
GGACTGGGGACAGCGCCTGTCGAGCGCACGCAACCCGGTGCTGGTGCTCGGCCCGGACGTAGATGGCAGTGGCAGCAACGCGCTGGCCGTGCAACTGGCGGAAAAACTGCGCATGCCCGTCTGGGTGGCCCCTTCGGCTTCGCGCTGCCCGTTCCCGACGCGTCATCCGTGTTTTCGCGGTGTGCTTCCCGCGGCGATTGCCGGGATCAGCCGCCAGCTGGCGGACCATGACGTGATTCTGGTGGTGGGCGCGCCGGTGTTTCGTTATCACCAGTTCGCCCCCGGTGACTACCTGCCCGCGGGCACGCAACTGCTGCACATCACCTGTGATCCGGGCGAGGCGGCGCGTGCGCCAATGGGCGATGCGCTGGTGGCGGATATTGCCCTGACCCTTGAAGCCCTGCTGGCCGAGGTTGCACCCGGCACGCGGGCAATGCCCCAGGCCTTGCCGCGCCCGCCAGCGGTGGTCGAGGAGGGTGGTTTGCTGCGCCCGGAAACAGTGTTTGACCTGATCGACCAACTGGCGCCCAAAGACACCATCTACGTCAAGGAGTCCACCTCAACCGTGGGCGCGTTCTGGCAGCGCGTCGAAATGCGCGAACCGGGCAGTTACTTTTTTCCGGCTGCCGGTGGCCTGGGCTTTGGCTTGCCTGCGGCGGTCGGCGTGCAACTGGCCACGCCAGAGCGGCAGGTGGTCGGCATTATTGGTGACGGCTCGGCCAACTACAGTATTACGGCGCTGTGGACGGCGGCGCAATATGGCATCCCTGTGGTGTTCATCATCCTTAAAAACGGTACGTACGGCGCCTTGCGCTGGTTTGCCGATGTATTGAACGTCAGCGATGCGCCGGGGCTGGATGTGCCAGGCCTGGACTTCTGCGCGATTGCCCAGGGGTACGGCGTACACGCCGTGCGCACCGACACCGCCGAGCAGTTTGCCGCGGCATTCACTGAGGCAGTGGCGGGCCAGGGCCCGGTTTTGATCGAGGTGCCGACGCTCACCATCGAGCCTTAAAACCCGAGGTCAGGCCCGAGCCTTGTCTGGGGGAACGGGCCTGATACCGCACGACAACAACAATAAAAAAAGAGGTGGTTATGAACAAAACTTCCGTCAGTGAAGTGATCGACGCCGCACCGTTTAATCGCACGCACCTGCTGATACTGATGTGGGGCTGTTTCATCATGCTGTTCGATGGCTACGACATGGTGATCTATGGCTCGGTGGTGCCGCAGTTGATGCAGGACTGGCAATTGTCTGCGATCGAAGCCGGAACCCTGGGCAGTTGCGCGTTGTTCGGCATGCTGTTCGGCGGCACCTTGATTGCACCGTTGGCCGACCGTTTTGGCCGGCGCAAGCTGATCATCCTCACCACCTTGCTGGCCAGCCTGGCGGCGTTTTTTACCGGGCACGCCACCACGCCGTTCGAGCTGGGCGCCTGCCGTCTGGTGACGGGCCTGGCCTTGGGCGCGTTGGTGCCGAGTGCGATCAACCTGATCAGCGAGTTCGCCCCCGAAGGGCGGCGCAGCACCATGATTACCGTGATGTCGAGCTTCTACTCGGTGGGCGCGGTGCTGTCGGCATTGCTGGCGATTGCGGTGATCCCGCAATGGGGCTGGCAGGCGGTGTTTTATGTGGCCGTCCTGCCCGTGTTCGCGGTGCCGTTTATGCTGCGTTACCTGCCTGAATCGGCGGCGTTTCTGGCCCTCAAGGGGCGCCGTGGCGAGCTTGATCAACTGTTGGTTAAAGTCGATCCGGCGTATCGCCCCGGCACTGCGTTGAGCCTGCCGGTCAATGACAAACAGACCCGCGCTGCCCGTTTGCCGCAGTTATTCAGCAAAGGTCAGGCGCTGGCCACTGTGTTGCTGTGGGTGGCATTCGCCATGTGCATGCTGATGAGCTACGGACTCAATACCTGGTTGCCCAAGCTTATGGCGCACGGTGGTTACCCCCTGGGTTCGAGCCTCGCGTTTCTGGTGACCCTCAACGTGGGTGCCACGGTGGGCGCACTGTTCGGCGGCTGGCTGGCGGACCGTCTGGGTGTGCAGCGCACTCTGGCGTTGTTTTTTGTTCTGGCGGCGCTGTCACTGGCCGCCCTCGGCTTCAAGCCCGGCCCGATCCTGCTTAACCTGCTGTTGCTGATTGCCGGCGCAACCACCATCGGCACCCTGGCGGTGATTCATGCCTATGCTTCGATTTCTTACCCGGCGCACATCCGTTCTACCGGCGTGGGCTGGGCCGCCGGGATTGGCCGCCTAGGCGCCATTGCCGGGCCGATGCTCGGTGGCAGCCTGTTGGCGCTGGACTTGCCCTTCCAGCAGAACTTTTTGGCGTTCGCGTTGCCCGGAGTAATAGGTGCTTTGGCCATCGTGTGCATTCACGTACGCCCCACGTATTCCATTCCTCAAGCCTCTGAATCTGTTTAAAAGGAGCATGACATGACCCAATACAGCGATTTTCATCTGCAACCGATTGCCGGAGAGTGGCGTAAAGGCACGGGTGGTAATCACCTGCGGGTGACTAACCCGTTCGACGATTCGCTGCTGCTGGAAATCCCTCAGGCTAACCGGGCCGACCTCGACGCGGCCTATCGCAAGGCCGCCGAGGTGCAGCCGCAATGGGCTGCGCTTGGGCCTTCGGCGCGAGCGGCGGTGTTGCATGAGGTGGTGGCGGTATTTGACCGGCGCCGCGACGAAATCATCGACTGGCTCATCCGCGAGTCCGGCAGCACCCGGCTCAAGGCGCAACTGGAGTGGGGCGCGGCACGGGCCATTGCGCTGGAATCGGCATCGTTCCCGGCGCGGGTTCACGGGCGCATCGTCGAGTCCAACGTACCGGGTAAAGAAAGCCGGGTGTATCGCAGCGCGCTTGGCGTGGTCGGCGTTATCAGCCCGTGGAACTTTCCGCTGCATTTGACCCAGCGTTCCATTGCCCCGGCGCTGGCGCTGGGCAACGCCGTTGTCATCAAACCGGCCAGCGACACCCCGGTGTGCGGCGGTTTGCTGCTGGCGCGCATCTTTGAAGAGGCCGGGTTACCGGCTGGCGTATTGAGCGTGGTGGTGGGTGCGGGCAGTGAAATTGGCGATGCGTTTGTCGAGCACCCGGTGCCGTCGCTCATCACCTTTACCGGCTCGACCCCGGTCGGTCGCGGTATTGGCGCAATCGCCAGCGGCGGCGAACACCTCAAGCACGTCGCGCTGGAGTTGGGCGGCAACAGCCCGTTTGTCGTGCTGGAAGACGCTGACCTGGAGCAGGCGGTGAATGCTGCGGTGTTTGGTAAATTCCTGCACCAGGGGCAGATCTGCATGGCGATCAACCGCATCATCATCGATGACCGTTTGTATTCGGCCTTTGCCGAGCGTTTTGTAGAGCGGGTCAAAGGGCTCAAGGTAGGCGATCCGAACTTGCAAGACACCGTGATCGGCCCGGTCATCAACGCCAAGCAGTTGCAGGGCCTGCATGAAAAGATCGAACTGGCCCGCACTGAAGGGGCCCGGCCGCTGTTTGAGGGCGGCAGTCACGGCAACCTGTTGGCGCCCCATGTCTACGGCGAAGTCACCGTTGACATGGACCTGGCTCGGAATGAGATTTTCGGCCCGCTGGTGGGGCTGATCCGTGCCCGCGACGAAGCCCATGCCCTGGAATTGGCCAACGCCACCGAATTCGGCCTTTCCAGCGCCGTCTTCAGTACCAACCTGGAACGCGCCGTCACCTTTGCCCGCAAAGTGAGAGCAGGCATGACCCACGTCAACGACATCCCGGTCAACGACGAAGCCAACGCCCCTTTTGGCGGTGAAAAGAACTCAGGGTTTGGTCGTTTCAATGGTGACTGGGCGATTGATGAATTCACCCGTGACCACTGGATCAGCGTGCAACACACGCCACGGCACTACCCGTTTTAAAAGTCAGCGTCCTTGTCTCGCAATCTTTTAAGGTCAAGAGATCGCGAGGCAAGCTCGCTCCTACAGAACCCGTAGTCGCTGCCGAGGCACGAAGGCTGCGATAAATCCCAAGGTCAAGCTCGCTCCTATCAAACATAAAATAAGTGATTGATTTTAAAGGCTTTGTAGGAACGAGCTTGCTCGCGATCTTTTGATCTTGATCTAAGAGCCCCCCTCACCCTAGCCCTCTCCCGAAGGAGAGGGAACCGATTCGGGGATGCTGAAGATATTCGGTGGCCTGTTTGCTGCGCGACAGCGCGGCGTCGTAGACGGGGCGGTCCCTCCTACAGTGGGAATGGGGGTATTCAGGGCTTCATCGCCGGATACGATTCTTCTGCCAACTGAAGTCACTGTGAAACGTGCCGGTATCTCCCCGTAAAACATACAAAGTGGCCCTGTAGGCAGACGACAGGCGTGAGCATTGCAAACTGCGGACTTTTCGGTAAGCCCAGACCCAGCCGTGTGAGGAAGTGGCGTTCATCTTGGCAATCCTGAGTCGATAAGAACCTCATTGGACTCAGTTTAGAACTCAAGTTCCCTTGCCATGACAAACGTCATACCAATCGTCGGTTACCTCATAAAACAGGCGTAAAACCGCAGTCTGGCAAGCTCGCCTCAAGTTTTGCTAGTCTGTGTGGTAATCGCAAAGGGAGTACAGACAGCATGGAACTGAAATCACCGGACAAAAATATTCGAATTGTCGGCCTGGCAGGGATCGTCGCGGGGCTGGGAATGATAGTGGCCGGTCATGCCAGTTTCGGCACCACGCTTCTGGGCGGCGGGCTGCTGTTTCTGGCACTGCCTCTGTTCAGGACAGCGGGCAAAAAATAGGTTTTTTGCCCGCTGCAGTAGGCGCTCAAGATCAGGCCGTGACCAGTCGACGTGCGCGGAACCAGCCAATCAGTACGGCACCGATCAGCAGGAAACCCAGGTAGCCGAACAGCGGGTACACCTGACCTACCAGGCTGATAAACCCGACCAGACTACCGACAAAGGCAATTGCGCCGGCGGCGACGGAGCCGAGGCGGAACTTGTGGGTGCCGACCGGCAGCACGCGCGCGCAAAAGGAATACAGCGTGCCTACGGCCGTGTTGAGGATCATGCAAAAAATGATCACGGCCATGAGCAGCCCCAGAATAGGCGAGGCCTCAGTCGCAATCGAGAGCATCGGCATCGGCAAGTCCGCCACGCTGTCCAGGCGTGAAAGCAGCCCCAGACTCATGACCAGCATCAGCAAACCCAACAATGCACCGCCGATGATGCCGCCCATCATGGCCTGCTTCTCGGTTTTTGCGGCGCCACCCATGATCGCCAAAATGGGCACTCCGGCAACAATGTTGTAGGACACGTACAGCAAGGCGCCCAGTAACCAATGATTCGCTCCGGCCTCCTGCTCGCTGGCCAACTGGTTGAGCTCCGGGAAACTCAGGTCGCGAGTGGCGACTCCGTACAGTGCTACTCCTACTGCGGTAAGAATCAGAAAAGGAGTTGCTGCACTAATGACGCCAATGACTTTGTGCACATCCAGGCACACAACGGCCACGACGATTACGGTCACGATAATGCTGCCCAGAATCGCCGGTATGTCGAACTGCTGCTCCAACAGCGCGCCACCGCCCGCCAGCATCACCACAGTCACCGCAAACATGAAAAAGGTAATCATCAGGTCGACAAAAGTCCCAAGAAAGCGCCCGCACAGGTTATAGACCACGTCTTTGTGCGACGTGGCCTGTAATCGGCTGCCCATGCCGGCAAGTGCCATCCCGAGAAACGTAAAGAACGCGGCGCTGATCACTGCGCCCACCAGTCCCCAGACGCCGAAGCTGACGAACATCAACATCAGCTCCCGGCCTGAAGCAAATCCAGCACCGACTATCACGCCTACAAACGCTCCGGCGATTTTTAGACTTTCTTTCATGACGACTTCCCTCGATTTATTGTTTTTATGCTGGTAGCAGGCGGTGGTACTGACCTGCGGGATAGCGCATTGACAGTCGATGCCCTGGATTAACTGGCGCCTAGCCAGGCCTGAACTTCGACCTCGACATCGACCCCCAGCGCAAGCTGGGCGCCGACGGTGGAGCGCACCGGGAAGCCGTTAGGGAAATGACGCTTGTAGACCTCATTGAAACCGGTGAAGTGCTGCATGTCCGATAGCCACACCGTGGCCTTTACGACCTGATCAAAGCCCACGCCGCACTCGGCCAGTGTCTCGCTGATGCGGGTCATCACCGCTTCGGTTTGTACGCTGATATCACCGCGTACTACTTCACCCTGCGCATTCATGGACACTTGCCCGGACAGAAACAGGAAGTCACCCACGCGTATCGCCCTGGAGAAAGGGAAGGGCAGATGGCTGGGGTAGCGCTTGATCGTGTCAGACATAAGAGGACCTCTGGGTCAGGGGGATTAACGCAAACGTGCGGGGGCCAGGCGTTGTGGATCGACACCTTGGCTGCGCAATTCTTCGGGCAGGGCTTGATGGAGCAGTTGGGCGCAGGCCAGTTGTGAAACCCCGGCTGCCGACTGAATGCCATAACCGCCCTGAGCCGCCAGCCAATAGAAACCGTCCCGGTGGTTGTCCCAGCCGACGACGAGGTCTCCATCACTGACGAACGAACGCAGGCCTGCCCAGCTGTGACGTGGGCGGCGAATACTCAGCGTGGTGGCGTTTTCGATGTGGTAAATGCCGGTGGCAATGTCCAGTTCTTCCGGCATCACATCGTGTGCGGCAACGGGGTCGGCGTTGGCAGGTGAGCCCAGTAACTGGCCAGCATCCGGTTTGAAGTAGAAACTTTCGTCAATACCGATGACGGCGGGCCATTGCGAGAAATCCATGCCTTTGGGGCCGTCGAACGTGAAGGCAGTGCGCCGACAGGGTTGTAACCCAATGGGCGCTACGGCGCATTGTTGAGCTACCTGATCGGCCCAGGCGCCTGCAGCGTTCACCAGATTGTGTGCGCGTAACGCGCGGCCGTCCTTCAACAGCAGATGCCAGACAGCACCCTGACGGCTTGCAGTGCTTAGCTCAGCGTCACACTGCAACACCCCTCCGGCCTGGCGCATGGCCCGCAGAAAGCCTTGATGTAGAGCGTTTACATCCAGATCACGTGCCGCTGTTTCAAGCATGGCGCCTGCAGTGACCCGCGGGTGCAGGCAAGGCACCAGTGCCAGCGCACGTTCGGCATCGATCAATGACACATTGTCAGAGTGGGCTCGACTCGCTTCGAATGTCTGCTTGAGCAATGCCCGCTGTTCATGATTCGCGACGTACAAACAGCCCCGTGGTTCCAGCAGCGCATGCTCGGTGAAGCCTGTCGGTGGTTGCTCGTAAAAAGCCCGGCTGGCACGGGTCAATGCCTGGATTTGTGGAGTGCCGTAGGCCTCCATAAACATCGCCGCCGAGCGACCGGTCGAGTGGTATCCGGGTTGGGGTTCGCGCTCAAGCACTGCAACACTGGCATGTGCAGACAATCGCCAGGCTAGCGAGGCTCCGGCTATGCCGCCGCCGATGATGACGTAGTCAAAACATTCGTTGTCGTGCATGCCTGGATCTCCCGTTTGAAAGTGCCCTGTGATGCAGGGTTCTAAATTCTCATATAAGAGAAATGTAGGATATGAGAATTTAGCAGTCAAGCCTTCTGGGTGAGGTAATATCCAGACTCGCGCCTGGAACCAGTCCCAGACGCCTTCATTTGCCCGACAGAGAGCCTGCATGAGTTCCGATCGAGACCCTTCCTCCTCGAGCGCCACAGCCCATTCCCTGATTGACCGTACCCAGGTGGGTGCACGTCTGCGGGCGATTCGCAAAAATCAAAAATTGACCCTTAAACAACTCTCCGAGCGTTCCGGCGTCGCACTCTCGACCTTGTCGAAAATGGAATTGGCGCAAGTGTCGGTGAGTTATGAAAAATTGGCGGCTGCTGCGCGGGCGCTGAGCACGGACATCGCCCAATTGTTCAGCCTGCCCCGAGAGCACAATGACCTGTTGCAACCCACCGTGGTCAGCTCACCTCTCGATAATACGGCGGGGTACAGCACCGGCAATTACGATTACCACCCGATGGCGGGGGACTTTCCGGGGCGCCGCATGGAGCCCATGTACGTCAGGGTATTTGCCCGCGAATTGAGCCAGTTTGACGATTACATTCGCCATGCCGGTCAAGAGTTTGCTTTAGTCCTTGCCGGAAGGGTGCGCATCCAGTTCGAAACGGGCGAGTCGATCAGCATCGGTGTCCGTGAAACAGCCTATTTCAATAGCGGGGTTGGGCATATCTACCTGTCTGAAAGTGAAGACGAGGCAGATGCGCAAGTGATGGTGGTGATGTCCGAGTAGCAATTGCGAAGCCAGAGCTTGCGATGGCACCGTTAAACGGATCACACAAAGCGCAACGCACGCCGCGTACTATGGCGCCCGGGTCGTGATCTTCTGGAGAGCTGAAATGCTGTTTGTTGTTATGCTCGGGGGCAAGCATCCCCGAGCCAAAATCGAAGTTCATGACGTGGTTTTTGCCATCGCCGACAGCCTGGAAGCAACCTACCCGCAACTGCGTCAGGGCTGGTTTGGCAACCCGGCAGGTTTGCACATCGACGCCTGGATGCGTGTTGACGGCGTAGATGGCTGGAAGGTTGAGCTGAGCCCGCTGGCACCGCTGCCAGGTTCGCCGCGTTTGTATTTCATCAACCTGGGTGGCTACGAGGCGAATACCTTTGGTGAAGCCCATCATTACCTGCTGGTGGTTGCCCAGGACAAGAACCTGGCCAAATCCAGGGCCAGACAGCACATGCTCAAGCACTGGCAACAGGCCCATACCGACGCGCTGCTGGATGTGGATGATTGCTTGCCGATTGATCAGGTGAGCGGGCGCTACATTCATCTGGTTGAGGGCGAGCACCGGGGTGTGATTCAGCACAACGACTACATCGTTATTTAGCGTGTATCAGCAACAGCCGCAGCTCCTGCAGGTAACTGTTCTATCACCGCTTACCGCACAACAGGCGTTTGCCCTTGGTCATGCAACAAGAACTTTATTTTTGAGTCGAGTTCGTCCGGCGCGCTTTCTGTCGGCTGTGGCGTCGCTTTCACCGAGGCGGTGTTGTTCAGCGCCTGGCCGTCTGATTTGAAGGGGGAGATGACGAGGGGCGGGTGGGAAGGCATGCCGGATTTTTGCGGCACGCGATTGTATGAGTACTCGATGATGCAGTTTTCTTTCTGGACGCCCTCGGGTATGTCGCGGCAAGCCTGCGCGCTGTTGTTTTTGTAGCATTTGGCGCGGTCGGCCTCTACCAGCCGGTTCTGGCAGCTACTCACCGACAGCACGGCCTGCACCACCTTGGCCCAGTCAGCACCCGGCGCGACATGCGGGTCGGCGTGTGCGGCACTGGCCATCAATAAAAAGCTGACGCTCAAGGTTTTGAATGACGATGTCGAGTTAAACATCCGGGCAGTCCATGGCGAGGGATGTGCGTATGTAACAGGGTTTTTTCAGCCGCCGCAATGCGTCTTGCATGCTGATTTGCTAGGGTGACCAACGGACTCATTTAAGGAATGACGTGATGAAAAAGGAAGTGATGACGCCCCTCGTGGCGCTTGTGTTGCCGTTGCTTTTGAGCGCATGCAGCCAGCATGCGCCCTCGGTCAGCACCACGGCCCCTGAAGCAACGGGCGCGGCCCGGCAGTTTGTCGCCCGTGGCAACGAGCCGTTCTGGACCCTCAAGGTCAATGGCGACACCCTGGCCTGGATTACCCCGGATCATTTAGAGGGCCGGCAATTACACGCCGACAAGATGGTGTCGGGGGATCGCACCACCTACACCGGCACCGATCAGGGCAAGGCGTTCAGCCTGGTGATCGAGCCTAAACCCTGCACCGACTCGATGTCGGGTGAGACGTTCAGCCACACGTCTACCTGGACTTATGCCGGTGAACGCAACAGCGGTTGTGCTGGCGAAGGCAGCTGATTCAGGGGGTAACGCACTCGCTGTGTATCACACTGTGTACCAACCCCACGCTGATACACCCGCAGGTTGTTAACGGTCGAACGCGACACAGACCAGATACACGCCTGGCTTTAAATCTGTCTACCCGATAGCGCAAGTGATCACTCACCTGAACTTGCGCTACGGACACATTCAGTCAAGCCAGGAGATATAACAATGAAGCGCCATTACGCCGCTCTCGCCGCCACCCTCGCTCTGTCCCTCGGTGCCTTTGCCGGTGCTGCCCACGCTGATGATGCCAAGCCTCAAGAGAAATGCTTCGGCGTGTCGCTGGCCGGTGCCAATGATTGTGCCGCGGGTAAAGGCACCTCTTGCGCCGGTACCGCCACAGCTGACTACCAGGGCAACGCCTGGATCCTGGTGGACAAAGGCACCTGCACCCAGATCAAAACCCCAAAAGGCTACGGCAGCCTGACGGAAAAACCGTGATTGCCGCGGCCCCGGCGGTGCTCAAGCGGTTATTGCCTGAGGCACTGCTGTTGTTGGTGGCCCGTGTCGGTATCGCCTCGGTGTTCTTCCTCTCGGGCCGTACCAAAGTCACCGGTTTTCTGGAACTCAAACAGTCGACTTACACCTTGTTTCGCTCGGAATACGCCTTGCCTGTGATCCCCCCGGAATGGGCGGCGCACCTGGCGGCTTACGCCGAGCATGCGTTCCCGCTGTTGCTGGTGCTGGGCCTGATGACCCGCCTGTCTGCTGCTGCACTGTTGGGCATGACCCTGGTGATCGAGGTGTTTGTCTACCCGGACGCCTGGCCGACGCACCTGACCTGGGCGGGGTTGTTGTTACCGCTGTTGGCCTGCGGTGGCGGGGCCTGGTCGCTGGACAACGTGTTGCGCCGTCGGCGTGTGTGAACCCTTTAACAATAATGTTGTGGAGTGTCTTTATGCGTGTTCTGTCTTCTCTGGTCATCGCCATGGCGCTGACGGCGCCCATGCTGGCTTCGGCGGCTGAAAAGCCGCAGACGTTGCCCGGCACCGGCAAAAACGTGGTGATTGTGCCTGGCTCGTTTGTCGACGGCTCCGGCTGGCGAGTGGTGCACGACATCCTGTCCCACCAGGGCTACAAGGTCACCGTGGTGCACCAGGGCCATGAAAGCCTCGCGGCAGACGTAGCCGAAGCCCGTGAAGTGCTGGAGCAACAGGTCGGCCCGGTGGTGCTGGTAGGTCACAGTTCCGGCGGCGGGGTGATCTCGATTGCCGGGGACCGGGGCAAGGTCAGGGCGTTGGTCTACGTTTCGGCCTTGCAGCCGGAAGTGGGCGAGAACATGTCCCAGTTGTTGAACTCCATGCCTGCGCCAAGCAATGACATCAAGCAGAGCCGCGACGGCCATCTGTTTGTGGACCGCAGCAAGTTCCATGATGATTTTGCCGCTGACCTGACCACCAATCGCACCGACTTTATGGCGGCCTCGCAAGTCCCGGCCACCACCGCATTGTTCGGCGGCACCGTGTGGGACGCCGCCTGGCACAAGAAGCCGACCTACGCGGTGCTCTCTACCGAAGACCGGGCCTTGAGCCCCGATTTGCAGCGCTGGATGTACAAGCGCGCCGGTTCCAAAGTCACTGAACTAAAAGGCAGCCACTCCGTGTACATTTCCCAGCCGGAAGCGGTGGCCAAAGTGATCGAAGACGCAGCATCAGTTATTAACTAATCCCAAACCCCCACAAAAACACCCTGGAGACACCCCATGAGCACTTCTTTGAAATCCCGCGTCAGCCTTGCCACTGCTGCTGCCCTGATCGCTATGGCATCCGCCTCTTTCGCTACGGCCGCCAGCGCTGCCGATCAGCAGGAAAAACCCGGCCGCTGCTACGGCGTCAACAACTGCAAGGGCGAAAGCCTGTGCGCCACGTCGAAAAACGACTGCAAAGGCCTCAATAGCTGCAAAGGCCAGGGCGTTGTGGTGAAAACCCCGTCCGAGTGCATGAAACTGGGCGGCACCACTACCGAAGCCAAATAACCTGCCCGGTGTAGGAGCGAGCTTGTCTCGCGTTTTTTAAGATCAAAAGATCGCGAGACAAGCTTGCTCCTGCGGCAATGCAGTTCACTTAAGAGTAATGCTACCCAAGGGTGGGAGCGGGCTTGCTCGCGATGCTTTTCAGAGCGCCTCATTTATTAGGCAAAAACGCGTCATCGTTAACGACCATCGCGAGCAAGCCCGCTCCCACAGAGGCCGAAATCGCTTAAGTGAACAGCATTGCGTTCCTGTAGGGGATGCGTACAACGACCTATCGATGCACTGGAGCACATCACATGGCGACATCCAATCCACGTTTCTCGGGTTATGGCCTGGGGTTGCGCAAGGAGCATTACAGCGACTTTCTTGAAACCTCGGTCGCCGTGGATTTCGTCGAAGTGATCTCCGAGAATTTTATGGTTGCAGGCGGCCAGCCACTGCATATCCTGCGCCAGATCCGCGAGCGGCACCCGGTGGCGCTGCACGGTGTGTCCATGTCCATCGGCACCGCCGAAGGGCTGGACCCTGACTACCTCAAGCGCCTCAAGTCGCTGGTGGACGACATTGAACCGCTGTTTGTGTCCGACCACTTAAGTTGGTCGCGCACCGGCGGCTTCAACTCCCACGATTTGCTGCCACTGCCTTACACCGAAGAGGCACTGAACCTGGTCTGCGCCAATATCCATCAGGCGCAGGAGGCGCTGGGCCGCACTATGCTGTTTGAAAATCCGTCGAGCTATCTGGCCTTTGCAGGCGCGTCCATGAGCGAGTGGGAATTCATTGCCGAGATGTCCCGGCGTACCGGCTGCGAGCTGCTGCTGGACGTCAATAATGTGTTTGTCAGCGCCAGCAACCATGGCTTTGATGCACTGTCGTTTCTCGACGGCATACCCGCCGAGCGCGTGCGTCAGGTGCACCTGGCGGGCCACAGCCAGGGCCCCAGCCTGTTGATTGACAGCCATGACAGCCCGGTGTGCAGCGGCGTCTGGCACTTGTACGCCAAGGCCATTGAACGGCTGGGCCCGGTGGCTACCATGATCGAGCGTGATGATGAGATTCCGCCTTTGTCCGAACTGCTCGATGAACTCGCCATCGCTAGAGCTTTGGGCGCAAGCGAGGCCAAACAGCGTGCGCAGGTGCGAGCATGAACCTGGCCCGTTTGCAGCAGGAATTCCAGAACTGGTTGGTGAACGCCTCGGATGAATCCGCCGCGCTCCTGGGCAATCATGTTGCCGGTCTGGCGGTGTACCAGAACAACTACCGGGCGCAATTGGTAGGCTGCCTGGAAGGGGCGTTTCCCAACCTGCGCCAATGGCTGGGGGATGAAGCCTTTTTGGCCGCGTGCATCACCCATATCGACCGCCATCCGCCGCATGCCTGGACCCTTGATGTTTACCCGGCAGGCTTGCAAAAAACCTTATATGAAGTCTTCCCTGACAACCCGGACGTACACGAACTGGCGTGGATCGAATGGTCACTGAACGAGGCGTTTGTCGCCGCCGACGCTGCGCCCCTGCGCATGGAGGCGCTGGCTTCGGTGGACTGGGACACGGCGCGCCTGCAATTGGCGCCGTCGCTGC
>NZ_WIWK01000143.1:0-13631 GCF_009600165.1 Pseudomonas sp. FSL R10-0399 | reverse complement strand
GTGTGGGCCGCGCCGGGGCCGGGCTCGAAGACGTGTCGCAAGCCGTGCCGCGCTTGATTCTGGCGGCCGCCGAATGCGCTGAGCCGGTGAGTGAAACCCGCCATGAGGCCCTGGTGGTGGAGTTATCCACAGCGGTGGTGCCGTGCTTGCCGCGCATCGAAGATTTGGGCGCGGTGGAAGTGGACCCGGCGGCGATTCCCATGGCCGAGGCGGAATTTATCCTCAGTGGTGGCAACGGTGTGAAGGACTGGCCACTTTTCCACAAGACGGCCTCGGCCCTGGGCGCCACCGAAGGCGCGTCGCGGGTAGCCGTGGACGACGGCTTTATGGGCCGCGAGCGCCAAGTGGGCGCCAGCGGTACGTGGGTCACGGCGCGGGTGTATGTGGCGGTCGGCATCAGCGGCGCGATCCAGCACCTGCAAGGTATTGGCGCGTGCGACAAAGTGGTGGCGATCAACCTCGACCCCGGCTGCGACATGATCAAGCGCGCTGACTTGTCAGTGATCGGCGATGGCACCGCGGTGCTGCAAGCGCTGATCGCGGCGGTTGAACAGTGGCGTGGTACTGCTTCTGTGGGAGCGGGCTTGCTCGCGATTCAGGCGCCACGGTCTGCCTGACCAACCGTTGCATATTCATCGCGAGCAAGCCCGCTCCCACAGGATTGAGTTCAGATTGGAGAGTTATGTATGAGCATCGACACTGTCGCACTGGTTTCAATCGGCGCTCACCCCGCTTCCGGGCGGGCCCGGCGTGCCGAGCACGATGCCCGCGCTGTTGAGCTGGGCCTGCAACTGGCTGGGGATAACCTGCATGTGCTGCACGCCGGTAACCCTCACGAGCCCGCGCTGCGCGCTTATCTGGGCATGGGCCTGGACGAACTGCATGTTCTTGAACAACCCGAGCACGCCGACGCGGTGCCGGTGCTGCGCGATTACTTGCGTGAGTCCGGGGTTCAGCTGGTGCTGGCCGGCAGCCAGGCCGAAACCGGCGAAGGGTCGGGCATGCTCCCGTACCTGCTGGCCGAGCAATTGGGCTGGCCGCTGCTGGTGGGCGTGGCGCACATCGAATCTATCCACAACGGTGTGGCGACGGTGCTGCAAGCGCTGCCCCGTGGCCAGCGGCGTCGGCTCAAGGTGCGCCTGCCGTTTCTGGCTACTGTGGATAACGCCGCGCCTAAACCCCGGCAGAGCGCCTATGGCCCGGCCACACGGGGGCAAATCGGCGCTCAGGAGGTCGAGGTGGTGGAGGACGAGTTATCCACACGCGGGCTTTTCCAGACCGCCAAACCGCGCCCCAAGCGTTTGAAGGTGATCAAGGCCAAAAGCGGCGCTGACCGCATGAAGGCCGCCACAGCCAAGGCGGCCGGTGGTTCGGGGCAAGTGCTCAAAGGCGTGAGTGCCGAAGAGGGCGCACAGGCGATTTTAAAGTTACTCATCGAAGAAGGCGTGGTGCGCTGAGTTGCCCACAAAGTCTGTTAGCGCTTATGTGGATAAGTTGTTTGCTATCGGCTAAGCGCCATACAGATCAAGGCTTTCAAGCATCTGATCAAAAAACACCCAATTACCGTTGTTATCCACCGCGCAGCCGTTAAACCCTTGAGCAATGGCGCCTTTAAGGGGTTTTCCACAGTCGGGCAGGGCGGTGCATAAGTTGCACACATTCTCTGTTGGCGGTTATGTGGATAACGTGTTCGCGGTTAGCTACAGCCCATATAAACCGTGGCTTACACGATTTTGATCAAAAAATAGCCAATCGCCTTTTTAAGGATAACTTACCCACTTCCCCACAATTGCTGTGGGTGTGGCTGTGGATAAGATGTTGGTGAAGGGCTGCGCGCCTTTGAACGCGTGGCCTGGGGCGTGTTGATCAAAAAATGAGCTGTGCATAGTAACAACTGGTTATAAACCTCCCCGGCGCACGCGCCGTGGGCTGCGTTAAAAAGAGCGCCTCAAGCCTGTGGAGTAACGCGTATGCCTATTTTGTTTCGTCCAGCGTTGCAAACGGATGCGCGCGACATCGCGCGCCTGTTTCAAATTTCATCTGAAGGGGGCGCCGATTACATCTGGAGCCTCATCGCACAACCGGGCGAGGCGCTGCTGGACGTGGGCGAGCGTCGCTATGCCCGTGAAGGGGTGAATTTCTCGTATGAGAACTGCCTGATTGCCGAGGCCGAAGGCCGCGTGATTGGCATGATGCACAGCTACGTGATGCGTGAAGACCCGACCCCTGAGCCTGTGACCGACCCGGTGCTGGCGCCGTACGCCGACATGGAGGTCCCCGACACGCTGTATATCTCCAGCCTGGCCTTGCATGAAGGGTGGCGCGGCCTGGGCTTGGGCCAGGAGTTTCTTAAATACGCGCACCAGCGTTGTGATGAGTTAGGGCTCAAGGGCTTGAGCCTGATCGACTACGCCGCCAACACCGGCGCCCGCCGGTTCTATGAGCGTCATGGGTTCACGATTGTTAAAACCTGCACCGTCGTCCCGCACCCGATGATCGGGGTGACAGGCGAGGCGTATTTGATGTTTCTGGAGCGTAAGCCCCTGTAGGAGCGAGCTTGTCTCGCGAGCTTTTAAACCATCAAAAGATCGCGAGGCAAGCTCGCTCCTACAGGGTTGATATCACTGGGTGACGACGCCTTTGAGGTAGGCCGCTGGCGCTGCGCCCAGGTTGTTCAGCAGGCGATCGCTGTACCAGTCGATAAAGTTGACCACTCCAAACTCGTAGGTCTTGGAGTACGGTCCCGGCTGGTAAGCCGTAGAGTTGATGCCGCGCTGGTTTTCTTCGGCCAGGCGACGGTCCTGGTTGTTGGTTTCGTCCCAGACTTTACGCATGCGCTCCACGTCGTAGTCCACGCCTTCTACCGCATCTTTGTGCACCAGCCATTTGGTGGTGACGATGGTTTCTTGCGGGCCGATCGGCCACACGGTGAACACCAGAATGTGGTCGCCCATGCAGTGGTTCCAGGAGTGCGGCAGGTGCAGGATGCGCATCGAGCCCAAGTCCGGGTTTTTGATCCGGCCCATGAGTTTTGCACAGCCTTGTTTGCCGTCCAGAGTCATCGATACGGTGCCTTTAAGCAGCGGCATGCGCACGATGCGGTTACGCAGGCCGAAGCTGGCGTGGGCATAGGGGATTTTCTCGGCGTCCCAGGCAGCGGCAGAGGCGGCCACGTGATCCTTGAACGCCTGGTCGGCGCGCGGGTCGGTCACGTCGTCCCATTCCAGCAGGGTTTTCAACAGTTCCGGGTGCGAGCCGCCGCAGTGGTAGCACTCGCGGTTGTTTTCAATCACCAGCTTCCAGTTGGCTTTTTCGACCAGGGTGGTCTGGATCGCCACCTTGGTGTTTTCCATGTCGTAGGGTTCCATGTAGTGGTTCAGCGTGGCCAGGAACTCGTCAATCGCCGGTGGGTTCTCGGCCATGCTGATAAAGATGTAGCCGCCTGCGGTTTTCACGTTGACCGGCTTGAGGCCGTACTGCTTCATGTCGAAATCGGCGCCCATCTCGGTGCCGGCAAACAGCAGGCGCCCGTCCAGCTCGTAGGTCCATTGGTGGTAGTGGCACACCAGCTTGGCGACTTTGCCTTTCTCGCTGGTACACAGCCGAGAGCCGCGGTGGCGACACACGTTATGGAAGGCATGCACCTGGCCTTCAGCGCCACGGATCACGATGATCGGGTTCTTGCCCACTTGCAGGGTCAAGAAGTTGCCCTTGGCCGGGATCTCGCAGGTCATGCCCGCAATCAGCCATTCCTTTTGAAAGATTTCTTGCATGTCGATTTCGAACAGACGCTCGTCGTTATAAAACGGCTGCGGCAGCGAAAACGTCCGCTCGCGATTTTGCAACATCTCGGCGGTGGCCTTGCGTGCAGGTTCTAGTGGATCGCCTAGGCTCAGGGTTGCGGTGACGTCCATCGTTGTAGTCCTCATGGCCATTCGACGTGGCCTAAAAGTGGCTGATCAGGGGTGCGACACAAGGCAAAGCAATAACTGTTGTCAGTGGCGCTGAGTGTGCGTTCGAAGTGCCTGATCGCCATATCTGCGGGCGACATGGCCCAATCTGTTCCCGACGCTGCAAGGGCTGTTTTCAGCGGCTGGTCGCGATAAGTATGTGAATGTCGCGAATAGGTAAATGGCCGCCCAAGGGCATGCGCAAAATCGCCAGCAAGAGGCCGACAGTCGGCCGTGGAGAAGCGTATGTCCAACAGCTTTCTGAATCCGGTTACCACTCAAACCTGGGCCAATGGCCGGCACATCGTGCGCTGCGTCAAAGTGATTCAGGAAACCTGGGATGTGCGCACGTTCTGCTTTATGGCGGATCAGCCGATTTTGTTCTTTTTCAAGCCGGGGCAGTTCGTGACCCTGGAACTGGAGATCGACGGCGACCCGGTGATGCGCTCGTACACCATCTCTAGCTCACCGTCGGTGCCGTACAGTTTTTCGGTGACGATAAAGCGCGTGCCGGGCGGGCGTGTGTCTAACTGGCTGCACGACACCCTGCAAGAAGGTCAGGAGCTGGCGGTGCATGGCCCGGTCGGGCTGTTTAACGCCATCGACGCGCCCAGCCCGAAGGTCCTGTACCTGAGCGGCGGCGTGGGCATCACCCCGGTGATGTCGATGGCGCGCTGGTTTTACGACACCAATGCCAATGTCGACATGGTATTTATCCACAGCGCCCGTTCGCCCAAAGACATCATTTACCACCGCGAGCTGGAACACATGGCGTCGCGCATCGATAACTTCAGCCTGCACCTGATCTGCGAGAAGCATGGCCTGGGCGAACCGTGGGCGGGGTATCGCGGTTACTTGAACCACAAAATGCTCGACCTGATGGCGCCCGACTTTATGGAGCGCGAAGTGTTTTGCTGCGGGCCTACGCCGTATATGAACGCGGTGAAACGCCTGCTGGAAAACAACGGTTTTGACATGAGCCGTTACCACGAAGAGTCGTTTGGTGCGACGCCACCCGAGGTGCGGGCAGACGCCATCGAACAAGCCGAGCAAGCGGCCGATGCGCCGGAGCTGGACGTGGCCGACCTCAACCAGGTGGAATTCACCGCGTCGGGCAAAAGCATCCGCGTGGGCCCGGCCGAAACCGTGCACGCAGCGGCAGCCAAGCTTGGCCTGATGATCCCCAAAGCCTGCGGCATGGGCATTTGCGGCACCTGCAAAGTGCTCAAGTTGGGCGGCGAAGTTGAGATGGAACACAACGGCGGCATCACCGACGATGACGTGGCAGAAGGCTACATCTTGTCGTGTTGCAGCGTGCCGAAAGGCGATGTGCGTATCGAATTCTGAAAGGGACTGTAGGAGCGAGCTTGTCTCGCGATCTTTTGATCGTTAAAAAAAGCTCGCGAGGCAAGCTCGCTCCTACAGTGTATTCAGGCGTCTCGGGAACAAAGGTTGCAAACCGCAGTCTTTAGGGCGCGTAAAGGCAGGTCTTCGCTAGCTTAGCGGCTGACTTTTCTTTATCGTACGCGCCCTCTGAAAACTGCTTGAGAACACCACCATGATCGAGTCATCCCTTAGCAAACTGGAACAACTGGTCAGCGACCTGGTTCAGCAAAAGCAAGAACTGCTGGACGCCAACACTCAGCTGAACGCTGAACTGGCCCAGGCCAAAGATGAAAACGAAAGCCTGCAACTGTCGCTGATGGAAGCCGAAGAGAAGCAAGGCGCTACCGCTGCACGCATTCAAGCCCTGGTTGAGCGCGCGAGCGTGAGCCCTGTCAACGCATGAGCGCGGACAGAGACGGTGTAAATGTCGTCTCGATTTTGGGGAACGACTACACGATCAAGGCACCGGAAGGCGAGAAACAAACGCTGCTGGCCGCCACGGTCATGTTGAAAGCTGCCCTGGCCGAAACGAAAAGAAAGTACCCGAGCTTGATCGGGGACAAATTGCTGGTTTTGGCCGCGTTGAATCTGTGCTCACAACAGATTGAATTGCAACTGAGCCACAAACAGGAACTCGACCGTTATCAAGAGCAAGTCAGCGCCACGGTCGATGTGATTGAGCGAACCCTCGGGCAAGTCTGAGTCGGCGCGCATCACAGAGGCGGGCAAGGCAGGTAGCACCAGCACACGCTGCCTTGTCCGCTATTAACCTGAGCAGGCCTTGCTTATTTGGGTAGCCTGATCGACGTGAGCGGTTTCAAGAACGCTTCGAGTTGCTGCATTTCATCTTTAATAGCGTCGACGTTGTCGGATGATAACGGGCCGTCAAAGTTAACCTTGCCCATATAGTGCTCTATCCGACGGGTAACGTTTGTCGCTTGCGTGTGGTAATCGTTTTTTAAAACGTTTAAGGTTTCGGCCTCATTCAGCGCCTGGGTGACGGCGGCGTGTTTTTTTTGTAACTCGATCAGTACGGATTCATGGTCTCGGCATTTCTGGATCTCAAGCCTTAATACGTTTCGGGCTTCGATCATTTTTAGATAGTTCAAATGCTCGGAAATATAGCTCAAGTACTTTTTCAGCAGAATGAGTGCTTGTTTGAGGATTTCGACTTTTGACGCTGAAAAACTGACAGCGTTAATGGTTTCTTCGCTGGGGATCCAGTCCGCCAGGTAATCGGCAATATTTTTTTCGTCAATTAAATGAATGGCAGTGCTCAGGGTTTGCAAGTCAACGTTCAGCTGTTGTTGGCGTAACTTGTTATTTTCAAGCTTGGTGTTAATGTCCTCGGTCATCGAGTGCGGTACGCGCAAGTCCAGCTCAGACAGTTTGATATCATCGAGGTCATTTTGTGTGTTCTCCATGGCCAGGAGCAATTGGGCGATGACACGGTGCGATTCTTTTTGGCTGGTCAGGTAATCGTGTTCCAGTGCTGCGATCGATTGTTTTTTTTGTTCGTCGCCCAGTGACGGGCTGTTTTCTATCTCTAGGATCATTGGCCGTAAACGGATGTAATTTTTGTCGGTTAACCGTACGGCTATTTTCACTGTGTGAGTGAGCAGTGTCTCGTGGGCTGCGTTAATCGCTTTATCCAGGCGCTGGACCTTTGAGCCCAGAGCGCTGTTAAATGAAAGTTCCAGACGGCCTGCCAAGGCATTGATGTTTTTTTTATTGTTCTTGATAAGCGCAATATTGATTAAGGGGAAGTCAGTCACAGTAAACATCCTTGCTTAAGGGTTTGATTGATTGGCGGTGTATAAAACATCCAGCAATGCGCTAACGGTCAGGTTGACTTCTTTCCAGGGCGCGATGGTGCGATCGATATTGGCTTGAAAAGAGATTAATGCCTGACCGGTTTTAATTAGCTTGAAGTCAGTCGCTGAGGTTTCGATATGGGCAATGATGGTTGCCCATACTTTTTTTAGCTTTTCGGTGGCTTCTGCCGCGCCACCCATGGCGGTCTCCAACGTACGCAGAGACAGGCTGTGTTCCGTAACCAGCTTTGGAATACCTTCGGTGGCGAGGAGCTCGCTTTCGAGTTGGGTGATCTCCCGGTTCAGTTTCCCCACGTGGTGTATGACGTCTATCAGCTCAGGGCTTAACAAAGCGGGGCCATTAAGAAAGTTTATTAAGAGGCTAAGTGGGTTGGCAGCGGACAGTCCGATCTTGCTAATGTCGAACGCCAAGAGTTTGGTCTTTTCGTTATTTTTTTGTTTGTGTGTTTCCCGTGCTTCGTTCAAGCGCAACATTAACCGATTGGCATGATCGGCGCTGGACACTTTACTCAATGTATTGATGCTGCGTTCGACAAGAGGAATCAAGTGTTGCGCAAGTTTATTATTAAACGAGGTGATCTCTTTGTGCAGGTTGTCGGTCTCACTGGATGCCTTTGCGATGCTTATTTTAAGGTCGTCAAATGTACTGCCGAGAGTCTTATGGACTTTTTCGTCTACGGGGTCAAAGGGAATGGGCGGCAAATGTTCGATTGAGGTGCTCTCAAACTTTTCAATCTTTTCAACAATAGGCATTTGGGAAATGGTGTCAGACAGGCGGGTCATGAAGGTGGTCAGGTTATATGAAAACACTTTCAGGCGCTCCCCCGAGGTAAATAACCCTGTCTCTATATCGGGCCAGAGCAGCGCGTGCCGGTGAATGCTCTCATGAATGGTTAACAGCTCAAGGGTGCTAAATTCGGCCGTTTCAAGTTTGCCAAGTTTTTCATGTATGTCTGGCAGGGTTTTAGGCAGTTTTTTAGCGGTGTGAACATACTCTTTAATGAGCTTCATGTCTTCGGCTGTTAAGAATAATCGCGCCTCCGGACTGTTGAGGGCTTCGAAGAAGGGTGGGGGTTCATTAATGGCTGTTTTATTAATACGCTCGCGGTTTATATATTCACTATCGGGTGTCATTTGTTTCATGGTGTTAACCTTTTATCAGTCAGTTAGGTGATGACCCTCAAGCAGGGGTTTGCATGGCCTTAGTCAAACGCTATTTGAGTGTATTAGCCATAAGTGGAAGTCGTTTGTAGAGGTAAGAATACTGACTTGTTTTACTATTGTTCAGGCGTTGAAGATGTAGGTTTTATGGGTGCAAGTTAGATTAATTGAAATAATTGACAGAAAAAAAAGGGAGCATAAGTAGCTCCCTTAGTGGTTTAAAACAGGACGTCGCGTGATGTTTAGTGAGCCATCATTACTTCTCGAATATCCGCCGCCAATTCCCGCACCCGTGCTTCTTCGGTGTCCCACGAGCACATGAAGCGGGCGCCGCCTTTGCCAATGAAGGTGTAGAAGCGCCAGCCCTTGGCGGTCAATGCGGCCACCGCTGGCTCCGACAGTTGCAAAAACACGCCGTTGGCCTGCACCGGGAACATCAGTTCAACGCCTGGAATATCGCTGACCAGTTGGCTGAGCAATTGCGCGCAATGGTTAGCGTGGCGGGAGTGTTTGAGCCAGGCCTGGTTTTCCAGCAAGCCCACCCACGGTGCTGACAAAAAGCGCATTTTCGACGCCAGTTGCCCGGCCTGTTTGCAGCGGTAGTCAAAGTCCACCGCCAGGTCGTGGTTGAAGAACAAAATCGCTTCGCCCACCGCCATGCCGTTTTTCGTACCGCCAAAGCACAGCACGTCTACCCCGGCTTTCCAGCTCAGGTCGGCCGGCGAGCAGCCCAAAAATGCACAGGCGTTGGAGAAGCGCGCGCCGTCCATGTGCAGCAGCAGGCCCAGCTCTTTACAGGTGGCGCTGATGGCGCGGATTTCTTCAGGGGTGTACACCGTGCCCACTTCAGTGGCCTGGGTGATGGTCACCACGCGCGGTTTTGGGTAGTGAATGTCTTTGCGCTTGAGGGCGATCTCGCGGATCGACTCCGGGGTGATCTTGCCGTTTTCTGTGCGGGCCAGCAGCAGTTTGGAGCCGTTGGAAAAAAACTCCGGGGCGCCGCATTCGTCGGTCTCGACGTGGGCGGTTTCGGAGCAGATCACGCTGTGGAAGCTCTGGCACAACGACGACAACGCCAGCGAGTTGGCCGCCGTGCCGTTGAAGGCGAAGAACACTTCGCAGTCGGTTTCAAACAAGGTGCGGAAGTCGTTGGCCGCACGCAGGGTCCACTCGTCATCGCCGTAAGAACGTTGATGGCCGTGGTTGGCTTTTTCCATGGCAGACCAGACTTCGGGGCAGATACCGGAGTAGTTGTCGCTGGCGAATTGTTGGCTCTTATCAGTCATTTCCCGGTTCCGTGTCGAAGGGTGTGCTGCACTTTATCCAAGAACGCGGCGGGTGCACAGACACACACATCCTGTAGGAGCGAGCCTTTAAACGATCAAAAGATCGCGAGGCAAGCTCGCTCCTGCAGACTCTGCTTTTGCGTGATGTCGTAAACGCGCCATTGCGTGGCGCGCGCAGGCATTTGATCGGCCTGTACCGGCTCTACCATCTGGCTCAAAGGGCATAAGCCTCACCGAGACGAATGGCGCGCTGGCGCTGGGAGAACGCAATGTTCAGCAAACAGGATCAGATTCAGGGTTACGACGATGCCTTGATGGCGGCGATCAACGCTGAGGAGCAGCGTCAGGAAGATCACATCGAGCTGATTGCCTCCGAGAACTACACCAGCCAGCGGGTCATGCAAGCGCAGGGCAGCGGCCTGACCAACAAGTACGCCGAAGGCTACCCCGGCAAGCGCTATTACGGCGGTTGCGAACATGTGGATAAAGTCGAGCAGTTGGCCATCGACCGCGCCAAGCAACTGTTCGGCGCCGATTACGCCAACGTGCAGCCGCACTCGGGCAGCCAGGCTAACGCTGCGGTGTACCTGGCGTTGCTCAATGCCGGTGACACCGTGCTGGGCATGAGCCTGGCCCATGGCGGGCATTTGACCCACGGCGCCAGCGTGAGCTTTTCGGGCAAGTTGTACAACGCCGTGCAGTACGGCATCGACACGGCCACCGGGCTGATTGACTACGACGAAGTGGAACGTTTAGCGGTCGAACATCAGCCAAAGATGATCATTGCAGGGTTCTCGGCCTACTCCAAAACGCTAGATTTCGCACGCTTTCGCGAAATCGCTGACAAGGTCGGTGCGTACTTTTTTGTCGACATGGCCCACGTGGCCGGGCTGGTTGCAGCGGGCCTGTACCCGAACCCGCTGCCGTACGCCGACGTGGTGACCACCACCACCCACAAAACCCTGCGCGGGCCACGTGGCGGGCTGATTTTGGCCAAGAGCAACGAAGCGCTGGAAAAGAAATTCAACTCGGCGGTGTTCCCCGGCGGTCAAGGCGGCCCGTTGATGCATGTGATTGCCGCCAAGGCCGTGTGCTTTAAAGAAGCACTGGAGCCGGGCTTCAAAACCTATCAGCAACAGGTGATCGACAACGCCCAGGCCATGGCCGAGGTGTTTATCAAACGCGGCTACGACGTGGTCTCGGGCGGCACCGACAACCACCTGTTTTTGGTCAGCCTGATCCGTCAGGGCCTGACCGGCAAAGACGCCGACGCCGCCTTGGGCCGTGCGCACATCACCGTCAACAAAAACGCCGTGCCGAACGACCCGCAATCGCCGTTCGTGACCTCGGGCCTGCGCATCGGCACCCCGGCGGTGACGTCCCGTGGTTTCAAGGTGGCGCAGTGCACGGAGTTGGCGGGCTGGATTTGCGACATCCTCGATCACCTCGGTGACCCCGATATCGAGGCCGATGTGGCGCGTCAGGTGACGTCGCTGTGCAAAGACTTCCCGGTTTATCGCTGAGCGCGTTTTTGGAGTAAGCCCTATGCAACGGTACTCAGGTTTCGGCCTTCTTAAGCACTCGTTCAGCCACCACGAAAACTGGCAAAAAATGTGGCGCACGCCGACCCCCAAAAAGGTCTATGACGTGGTCATCGTCGGCGGCGGCGGGCATGGTCTGGCCACCGCGTATTACCTGGCCAAAGAGCACGGCATCACCAACGTGGCCGTGGTCGAAAAAGGCTGGTTGGGCGGCGGCAACACGGCGCGCAACACCACCATCGTGCGTTCCAACTATTTGTGGGACGAGTCGGCGCACCTGTACGAACACGCCATGAAGTTGTGGGAAGGCTTGTCCCAGGACCTCAACTACAACGTCATGTTCTCGCAGCGCGGCGTTTACAACCTGTGCCACACCCTGCAAGACATGCGCGACTCGGAACGCCGGGTCAGCGCCAACCGCCTCAATGGCGTGGACGGCGAACTGCTTAACGGCAAGCAAGTGGCGGACGAGATTCCGTACCTCGATTGCTCAAAAAACACCCGCTACCCGATCATCGGCGCCACCGTGCAACGGCGCGGCGGCGTGGCCCGGCATGACGCTGTGGCCTGGGGCTTTGCCCGGGCCGCCGACGCCCTGGGCGTGGACTTGATCCAGCAGACCGAAGTGCTCGGCTTTCGCAAAGAGAACGGCGTGTGCATCGGTGTTGAAACCAGCAAGGGCTTTATCGGCGCCAAGCGCGTGGGCGTGGTCACGGCCGGTAACTCCGGGCACATGGCGCGCCAGGCCGGGTTCCGTTTGCCGATCGAATCGCACCCGCTGCAAGCGCTGGTGTCGGAGCCGATCAAGCCGATTATCGACAGCGTGATCATGTCCAACGCCGTACACGGCTACATCAGCCAGTCCGACAAGGGCGACCTGGTGATCGGTGCCGGTATCGACGGATGGGTCGGCTACGGCCAGCGCGGCTCGTACCCGGTGATCGAACACACTATTCAAGCGATTGTGGAGATGTTCCCGGTGCTGTCGCGCGTGCGCATGAACCGCCAATGGGGCGGCATCGTCGACACCACACCGGACGCCTGCCCGATCATCTCGAAAACCCCGGTCCCGAATCTGTTCTTCAACTGCGGCTGGGGCACGGGCGGTTTTAAAGCCACGCCGGGCTCGGGCAACGTGTTTGCCGCCAGTTTGGCCAAAGGCGAAATGCACCCGCTGGCGGCGCCGTTTTCCATTGACCGTTTTTACAACGGCGCCCTAATCGATGAGCACGGCGCAGCCGCTGTCGCCCACTAACAGGAGAAACACCCATGTTGCATATCTTCTGTCCTCATTGTGGCGAGTTGCGCTCCGAAGAAGAGTTTCACGCCAGCGGCCAGGCGCATATTCCGCGCCCGCTCGACCCTAACGCCTGCACCGACAAAGAGTGGGGCGACTACATGTTCTTTCGCGATAACCCACGCGGCCTGCACCACGAACTGTGGAACCACGTCGCCGGTTGCCGCCAGTTCTTTAACGCCACGCGCAACACCGTGACCTACGAAATTTTGGAAACCTACCTGATTGGTAGCAAACCGCAGTTCACCGAACAGGCCGCGCCGGTTGCGCCTGCAGCCACCCGCGAGCTGGGAGAAAAGGTATGAGCCAGACCCATCGCTTGCCTAACGGCGGCCGTGTTGATCGCAGCAAAGTGCTGACCTTTACCTTCAACGGCCAACAGTACAAAGGCTATGAAGGCGACAGCCTGGCGGCCGCGTTGCTGGCCAATGGTGTCGACATCATCGGTCGCAGTTTCAAGTACTCCCGGCCTCGGGGCATTTATGCCGCTGGTGCCGAAGAGCCCAACGCAGTGCTGCAAATCGGCGCCACCGAAGCCACGCAAATCCCCAACGTGCGCGCCACGCAACAGGCGCTGTATCAAGGGTTGGTGGCCACCAGCACCAACGGCTGGCCCAACGTCAACACCGACATGATGGGCATTTTGGGCAAGGTCGGCGGCAAGCTGATGCCGCCGGGTTTTTACTACAAAACCTTTATGTACCCGCAGTCGTTCTGGATGACTTACGAGAAGTACATCCGCAAGGCGGCAGGCTTGGGCCGTTCGCCTACGCAGAATGACCCCGATACCTACGACAACATGAACCACCATTGCGACGTGCTGATTGTCGGCGCCGGGCCTGCCGGATTAGCTGCTGCCCTGGCGGCTGCGCGTAGCGGTGCACGGGTGATTGTCGCCGATGAGCAGGAAGAGTTTGGCGGCAGCCTGCTGGACAGCCGCGAAAGCCTGGACGGCAAACCGGCCATGGAGTGGGTGGCGAAGGTGATCGCTGAACTCAAGAGCCTGCCGGACGTGCTGTTGCTGCCGCGGGCGACGGTCAACGGTTATCACGACCACAACTTTCTGACCATTCACGAGCGCCTCACTGACCACCTGGGCGACCGTGCGCCGATTGGCCAAGTGCGCCAACGTTTGCACCGGGTCCGGGCCAAGCGCGTGGTGCTGGCCACCGGCG
>NZ_WIWK01000142.1:0-13719 GCF_009600165.1 Pseudomonas sp. FSL R10-0399 | reverse complement strand
GACAGGGCCGCCGAACAGGTCGGCGCGGCCCATGCGCAAATCTACCTGATGTGGTGCGAGCCCCCGGCGATGATCGCTGAACGCATCCTGCACATGCGTGAACGCGCCGCCGCCCGCGGGCGCACTTTGCGCTTTGGCCTGCGCGTGCACGTGTTCGCCGCCCCCACCGACGATGAAGCCTGGGCGCACGTCGAGCGGTTGCTGGAAGAGATCCCCAAAGAGGCCATCGAACGAGCGCAGTTGCAGATGGCGGCGTATGAGTCGGTGGGCCAGTCCCGCCAGACCGGACTGGTCAAAGGTCGTGGACGGCGCGCGCGGGAACTGGAAGTGTCGGCCAACCTCTGGGCCGGTGTCGGCCTGGTGCGTGGCGGTGCGGGTACTGCGCTGGTGGGCAGCTATGAACACGTCGCCCAGCGCATCGAGGAGTACTACCAACTGGGCGTGGAGTGTTTTGTGCTGTCGGGTTTTCCGCACCTGGAAGAGGCCATCCACCAGGGCGCGGAGTTGCTGCCACTGTTACGACGCATCGGCCGCACTTAGCTCGGTGCGCGCCCCTTGAGCATCCCGTGATTGACCAGCAGCGTGCGCATGGCATTACGGGTGATGCCCAACAGCGCGGCGGTGCGCAACTGGTTGAAACCGCAAAAGGCAAAGGCCTCGCGCACGATCAAGTCTTCAATGTCATGCAGCAGCGTGTCCCCCGGCACCTCGAACAAACGCAGCAACTGCTCACGCATCACCTCTTGCGGCAGCTTGCTCAGCGTACTCGCCCCGGCCTTGGCCACGCTGAGCCCGCCTGAAAACTTCAGGTGCTCCGGGCGGATCGGCTTGTCACCGGCCACCAGCAACGCCAGGTGCACGACGTTTTCCAGCTCACGAATATTGCCCGGCCACGGGTAATCCAGCAGCGCTTGCGTCGCGGATTCGGAGAGCATCGGTTCATTGATTTTCAAGCGCGCGCTGTAAAGACGGCGGAAGTGCTCCACCAGCGGCAGGATGTCCAGCGGGCGCTCACGCAGCGGCAACACCGAGACTTGGGCAACGTTGACCCGGTAAAACAAATCGAGACGGAAATTACCCGCCTCCACCGCTTGCTCCAGATCGACGTTGGTGGCGGTCACCAGCCGTACATCAATCTTCACCGGCTTGCGCGAGCCGACGCGCACCACCTCCTGCTCCTGCAACACGCGCAGCAGCTTGACCTGCAACGGCAGCGGCAGATCACCAATTTCATCGAGAAACAGCGTGCCGCCATCGGCCTCTTCGAACCAGCCCGCGCGCCGCCCGGTGGCACCGGAAAAGGCCCCGGCTTCGTGGCCGAAAAACTCACTCTCGGCGAGGGTCTCACTGATCGCCCCGCAGTTAACCGCAACAAAGGCGCCACGCCGGCCACTGGCCGCGTGCAAATAACGGGCAACCAGCTCCTTGCCGGTACCGGTTTCGCCATTGATCAACACCGGCACCTCACTCGGCCCCACCTGCTGCAAAAAATCCAGCAACTGGCGCGAACGCGGGTCGGCAAACACCAGGGCCTTGGCCCGGATAGACAGGGGGTCCTTTTCACCCTGAGGGAACGTCAAAATCGGGGTCGAATGTCCCAGGGGGCCGCTCATGGCAAGGAATTCCAGCGTAGGTAACGATCGAAGGTAGCGATACTTTACCGAGCGCGGGTTATAGCCAGAAATACTTAAAAAGAATTAAGACCAAACTTTTCTGGATATTGGTGGATACAAGAAAGCTCAAAGGATCGCGAGCAAGCTCGCTCCTACAGTTTGTGTGTGCATGCAACAGTCGTCGTCCATCGGCTACGGCTCCCAAGCTCTATAAGTCCAACAGCCTGTTGGACAATTGCGACCTGAGCATGGCTGCGTAAATCCAAGCTGGCGCGTGAGAGTCCTCTCATCCATATGAGATACCTGATGGGTCGTTAACCTATACTCGCGTGTCGATCAGCACATCTCGTAGCCATCACCGGGAAGCGTCCATGTCAGTGCGAATTTACAGATAGCGTTTTATTACCTGTACGGCATTGCCCAAACCAGAGTGAACCGAGGAATTTTTCTTAGATGATTTACAACAGTCTAAATCCAGAAAAAGCGCTGATTTGGCGGATCGTCCACCGTGACAATCTGCCCTGGATTCTGGACAACGGCCTGCACTGCGCAAGCTCCGAGGTGCAGGCGCCCAATTACGTGAATATTGGCAATGCTGAATTAATAGACAAGCGCCGCACTCGGCGTGTTCCTATTGAGCCGTCAGGCATGTTGGCCGATTACGTACCCTTCTACTTCACGCCCTTCTCTGTGATGATGCAAAACATTCACTCAGGATGGAGCGTTCAGCAGCGCGACAACGATGAGATCTTGATTCTGGTCTCCAGCTTGCACCGCGTCGCCGAGCTAGGGTTACCGTTCGTCTTTACAAATGCACACGCCTACCCGGATTGGACAGACTATTACAGCGATCTGGACAGCCTGAATGAGATTGACTGGCCTATCCTTCAACGACGCGACTTTAAACGTGACCCTGATGACCCCCGAAAAATGGAGCGATATCAGGCCGAAGCGCTGATTCACCACCACCTACCGATTACAGGACTCCTTGGCATCATGTGCTACACCGATGCAGTGAAAGCACGCATAGAGCAGGACGTGGCCGCCAGGGGCCTGACGCTAGCTGTGCATGCCCGGCCGGGATGGTATTTCCAATGATCACATTTACCCAAGGCAACCTTCTGGAAGCCAAAACCGAAGCCCTCGTCAACACGGTCAATACCGTCGGGGTGATGGGCAAAGGTATTGCGCTGATGTTCAAAGAGCGCTTTGCACAAAACTATCGTCTGTATGCGGCCGCCTGCAAAGCTGGCGAAGTAGAAACAGGCAAGGTTCACGTCACCGAAGTCAACGAGCTTGAAGGCCCCAGGTGGATCGTAAACTTCCCCACCAAACGTCACTGGCGCTCACCTTCGCAGATGGCCTGGGTCACTGAAGGCCTGCATGATTTGCGCCGCTTCCTGATTGAAAACCAGGTCAAATCCATAGCAATTCCACCGCTGGGTGCTGGTAATGGTGGCTTGAAATGGCCTGAAGTCCGCGATCAGATCGTTAATGTTTTGAGTGATCTGGATGTAGAGGTACTGGTGTTTGAACCCTCAAGCCAGTATCTGAACGTCGCTAAACGCAGTGGTGTGGAAAAGCTAACGCCAGCTCGGGCACTTATTGCCGAACTGGTTCGACGCTATTGGGTTCTAGGGATGGAATGCAGCCTGCTGGAGATTCAAAAACTGGCATGGTTCCTTGAGCGCACTATTGAAAAACTGCCAGACACACAAAACCCGCTGAAACTGAAGTTCATTGCTCATACCTATGGCCCCTACGCCAATCGCTTGGAGCATCTGCTCAACAATCTGGATGGCAGCTACCTTCATTGCAACAAGCGCATCAGTGATGCGGGAATCAATGATGTGATCTGGTTTGACCAAGACCGCAAAGACTTTCTGCAGGCTTATCTCAAAACAGAGGCCAAGGAATATTCCCAAGTCCTGGAATACACCGCCGAGTTAATCGATGGTTTTGAGTCACCGTTCGGCATGGAGTTGTTGGCGACAGTCGATTGGTTACTGAGCCAAGAGGATGTCTCTCCAACGCTTCCAGCCGTGCGCGAAGCATTAAAGCATTGGGATGGCGGGGCTGATGCTGCTGCTCGTAAAAGCCGGTTGTTCGACGATCAGTCGCTTTCTATTGCCCTCAAACGACTCACGTCCAGTCACTTCAAACCGCAAATGGCGCTCTGCTGAGGTTTGCTCATCTACTAGCCGCCTGTAGGAGCGAGCTTGCCTCGCGATCTTTTGAGCTTTTAAAAAATCGCGAGGCAGGCGTATTTAAGCCTGTTGCGAGCCTGGGACCTTGACGATCCAGCCAGCCGGAGCTTCGACGTCGCCGGACTGGATGCCGGTGAGTTCGTTGTACAGACGTTGTGTCACCGGACCTACTTCTGTCTCGCTGTGGAAGACGTGCAGTTTGTCGCGGTACTGGATGCCACCAATCGGGGTGATGACGGCAGCGGTGCCGCACGCGCCCGCTTCGGTGAAGCGGTCCAGTTCGTCTACGCGTACATCGCCTTCAACCACGGTCAGGCCCAGACGCTCTTTGGCCAGTGCGATCAACGACAAACGCGTGATGCCCGGCAGTACCGAGGCCGAACGCGGGGTCACGAATTGTTTGTCTTTGGTGATGGCAAAGAAGTTGGCCGAGCCGACTTCTTCAATGTGGGTGTGGGTCAGCGGGTCCAGGTAGATGCAATCTGCAAAACCGGCCTTTTTGGCTTCGGAACCCGGCAGCAGGCTGGCCGCGTAGTTACCACCCACTTTGGCAGCGCCGGTGCCATTTGGCGCGGCGCGGTCGTAGTCGGAGATCATGAAGTTGCAAGGCTTCATGCCGCCTTTGAAGTACGGGCCTACCGGGATGCAGAACACGCTGAAAATGAACTCAGGGGCCGTGCGCACGCCGATGTTGTCGCCCACACCAATCACGAACGGACGCAGGTACAGCGCGCCACCCGAACCGTACGGCGGGATGAACTGCTCGTTGGCTTTGACAACCTGGGTACACGCGTCGATGAACTGCTCAACCGACACATGCGGCATCATCAAACGGTCGCAGCTGCGCTGCATGCGCAGGGCGTTTTGATCCGGGCGGAACAGGTTGATCGAACCGTCTTTGCAGCGATAGGCCTTCAGGCCTTCGAAGCACTGTTGCCCATAGTGCAGGGCGGTGGACCCTTCGCTGATGTGCAGCACGTTGTCTTCAGTCAGAACGCCGTTGTCCCACGTGTCGTCGCTCCAGCGAGACAGGTAGCGATAGTCGGTTTTGATGTAATTGAAGCCCAATGTGCTCCAGTCGATACTCGGGACAGACATGATTACCTCGAAAGCTGTTCTTGGCAGGTTATGCGGCATCGGCAAGGTCGATGCCTTTATCACGGGCCAGTGTGCCAGCCACTCACGGCCAGCGCACCGGGGTCATTCAGTATTTGCGAAAAATAACGTGCGGTTCGTCGCGTTGAGCCCTGAAGGCCGAACCAAAGTGGCCATTTTTATTGCACGGAAAAACCGGTTAGGCAAGTGTCTCGATAGGGGCTGAAGGCCATTAATGGCCCGCGTTGTCGTCCGGTTCAATCCCCAGTGACTTGATCAGGTCATCTGCCCGCTCATCGGCTCCCGGTTCATCGGCGCGCCACCAACGGCTGGAAACACGCATGGTGTAGCGGCGCCGATATTCAGAGGGCGTAACCCCGGTGGCGCGCCGAAACAGGCGGCGGAAGGCACTGGCATCCTGGTAGCCGCAATATTCCATGACCTCAGTCAGGTCGATCAGCGTCACTTCCAGCAGCTGTTTGGCCCGCTCCACACGCAGGCGGTGCAGGTAGTCCAGCGGGGTCATGCCTTCGACTTCCTTGAAATGGCGCAACAAGGTGCGCGGGCTGGCGGTCGCGGCCTGGGCCACGCGCTCAAGGCTGTAGGGCGTCTGAATATGCTGCTGTAGCCAGTGCTTGGCACGAAACACCACACTGTCGCGGGTTTTCACCGAGATGCCGGGAAAGTTCAGGCCCGACTGCTCAAATCGCATGGGGTGATAGAGCAGCCCGTTGGTCGCAATCTGTGCCATTTCTTCGCCCGCGAAATGGCGAATCAGTTCAACCACCAAGTCGCAGACCGCCGCCGGTGCCCCGGCAGTAAAAACCGGGCCGTCCACCACAACCGGGCCCTCCATCGCCATCTGCACGGCGGGGAAGCTGGACGCAAACCAGTTGGCAATCATCCACGTGACCGTGGCGCGCCGACCATTAAGCACCCCGGCACGCGCCAGCATCACCGGGCCATTGAAGCTGGCAGCGATCACCCGGCCCTGAGAGTGGTAGCGGGCGATGCAGTCCAGCTCTTCGCGGCATTGGTCGAGCACATGGTTGAGGTCGGGGACGCTTTTCATCTGCACGCCCGGAACAAACAGCGCAGTTTGCGAGGGCCGCAAGGTTTTGCGCCCCCCGGCAGGCGACTGCATGGCCGTCATCCAGTCGGGCAGCGGCAGCTCATTGCCCGCCGCATCTATCAGCCGCCAATGAAAGAACGCCCCGCGTTTGTCGGGGTTACGCATCTGCCAGAGCGTGTTGAAGGTGCGCAGAATATCGATAACGCTGAACAGCGTCCCGGCCATGCTGTGCGGGCCGTGGAGCAAATCAATACGGACGTTCATGGGTTAACCCGGCGATATTGGACTTATTGTTGGCGATATTAGCTTTACCTCTGTGCCTTGTCTGCCAGCGGCACTCGCCGCCCCTGCCCCGCACCTTATTCCTGCCAGTTCAAACCAGCTGAACAAACCACACGCCAAGCGCTGCGCGGGCGGTTTACCGCGTGTTTTGGCTGGCGATATTGGCCCTATCGCTGTCGGTATTCGCCGTATTACCGCCCGACCTTGGGCGATAGACTGAAAACGCCTGGCATCCCACAAAAACAAAACGAAGGTAGTGCTCAGTGAACACAACAATAAGAAAAGCGTGGGCCAAGGCTGGCAAACCCGTCATGACGGGACTCTCCACGGTGCTGCTTAGCGCAGGCATGACAGCCCCGGTATCAGGGGGCGAACTGGTGTTCGGCGACCTGCGATCCGGGCTCGGTCCAGGGATCGAATGGCAGCAGGACGACACCCGCCTGACCGT
Organism: Pseudomonas sp. FSL R10-0399; assembly: GCF_009600165.1. NCBI lineage: Bacteria > Pseudomonadati > Pseudomonadota > Gammaproteobacteria > Pseudomonadales > Pseudomonadaceae > Pseudomonas > Pseudomonas sp. FSL R10-0399. The sequence continues at coordinate 7,002 of NZ_WIWK01000142.1, read as the reverse complement.
AAAAGGTGCCGTGAAACTGGGCACGGTGCGGCGCATGGACAACCCGAGCCACCGCCTGACCAGCACCGAATACGGCATGAACCTGTTCAACGACGGCGACCTCAACTACAAGCGCGGCGATGCCGTGTCGACGTCGCTGGAAACCTACCTGCAAGCCGACCTCAGCCACCGCAACCTCGGCGTGTTTGTCAGCGCCAAAGGCTGGTACGACTACGCACAAAAAAACCAGGACGTGGACTATGGCAGCGTCCCGAACGGCTATCGCCCCGGCAAACCCTTGAGCGATGACGGTTTCGACTCGCTGGCGCGGTTTTCCAACGCGGTCATCGACGATGCCTATGTGTATGGCAACTTCCAGCCGGGCGGGCATGACCTGTTGGTCCGGCTTGGCGATCAGGCGATCCCTTGGGTGACACCGACCACCATCGGCGGCGGCCTGCAGGCCGTGAACGCATTCGACTGGGCCGCCGCCCGGCGCAGCACCTCGATTGCCGAAGCCCGCACCGTGGCGATGCCCGCGCTTTACGCCAAGCTGGCCCTGACCGACAACCTGAGCGTGGATGCCTTTAATCAGTTTGAGTTGCGCCCCAATGCCTACCCCGGTTGCGGCACGTTCCTGTCGACCAGCGATTACGCGCAACCCGGGTGCAACCAGTTTTTACTCAACGGCAGCATCCTCAGCTCGCTGGCCGGCCGGCCGATCTTTACCCCTGACGGCCAGGCCCTGAATAACCCCCTGGACAGCGTGGCCCGTGGCCCGGACCATCGGCCCAGCGACAACCAATACGGCGCAGGCCTGCACTACTTGTGGGACAACGTCGGCATGTTCGGTTTGTATTTCGCCGACTACACCAGCCGCGATGCCATCACCCAAGTGGTGCGCACAGGGCCCGGCGTGCTGACACCTCCGGCCGCCAACCTGGGCCAAGCCACCCCCACCGGCGTGGCCGCGTATTACCAGCGCGCCTTCCCGACCCACATCCGCCTGTACGCGCTTAACTTCAAGACCCGCCTCCCGGATGGCACCGGGATTTATGCCGAATACAGCTACCGGCCCAACCAGCCCATTGCCTGGAACGGCTCGGACTTTATCACCGGTTTGCTGGGCGGCAGCGGCCCCTTTGCGTACCTGACTAAAACCCCGACCGGCTATCTGGCGCCCGGTTACGACCGCTTTCGCGTCAGCCAATTCAACCTTGGCGCCAGCCGCCCGTTCGGCCACGTGCTGGGCGGTGACATGAAGCTGTCGGCCGAAGCCGGGTTCAAATATGTGCACGACCTGCCGGACACCGACGAGCGCCGCTACGGCCGCCCCGGTTTTGGCAGCGCGCCCTACGGTGAGAACGCGAAATGCACGGGCCCGGCGGCTAAATGCTCAATGGACGGGTTTGTCACGCCGTTTTCCTGGGGCACCCGCGCCAAAGCCGAAATCCACTATAAAAATGTGTTGCCGGGGCTCGACCTGACCCCTTCGCTGGCGGTGCTCTATGACGTTAAAGGGCATGCCTATGACGGCGTGTTTTCCGAAGGCCGCTACGCGCAGGTGCTGGGCGTGCAGGGCGAATACCAAAAAACCTACACCTTCAACGTCAGCTACCTGAACACCGGTGGCGGCGATTACAACCTGGTCGCCGATCGCAGCATGTTTGAGGCCAGTGTCGGCATCCGCTTCTGAGCGCCCCTATTGAAAAGGCCATCCCCATGCACTCATTGACCGATAAACGCCGCCCGCTGGTGGTCGCGCTGCTGATGACCGTGGTCATTATCAGCGTGCTGGATAAAACCATTTTTGCCTTTGCCGGCCCGCAGATCATTGACGAACTCAAGCTCACCGCCGAGCAGTTCGGCTTTATCAGCAGCGCATTTTTCTTTTTGTATTCGATTTCCGGCGTGCTGGTGGGCTTTGTGGCCAACCGCATGCCCAGCCGCTGGATCCTGTCGGGCATGGCCCTGGTGTGGATGACCGCGCAATTGCTCGCGGCCCTGTCCACGACGTTTATCAGCCTGTTGGCCAGCCGCGTGCTGCTCGGTGCCGGTTGCGGGCCGGGCACCGCGGTCACCCAGCACGCCTGCTTCAAATGGTATGCCACCCGCGAGCGGGTCTTGCCCGCCGCGCTGATTCAAGTGGCAATCATGCTCGGTGCCATCGCCGGGGCGCTGGCCTTGCCCAAATTGATAGAGCATTACGGCTGGCGCACAGGGTATGTGCTGCTGGCCGGGATCGGCCTGATCTGGCTGCTGCTGTGGCAACTGTATGGCCGCGAAGGGCAGCACGATGACACCAAAACCGCCAACGGCGAGGCTTTGCCGACGCTGCCTTATGCCCGCTTGTTGCTCAATCGCACCTTTGTCTGCATCACTCTGGTCGCCTTTTGCAGTTACTTGCCCAACGCCCTGCTCTACAGCTGGCTGCCGACGTACCTGCAAAAAGGGTTGGGCATGACGCCCATGCAATCCGGTTACCTGGTGCTTGCAACCACGCTGGGGGTGATTGCCATCAACCTGCTGGTCTCAAGCCTGGCCCAACGCGCCATGAAACGCGGCGCCAGCATCCGCAAGGCAATGGTGGTGCCACCGCTGCTGGCCTGCCTGATTGCGGGCGTGGCGTACATCGTCATGGGCTTTACCACCACGGCCCTGACCGTGACGCTGGGCTTGTTTTTGCTGGGCAGCATCCTGCTCAACCTGTTGTCTGCGTTTGGTTTCAGCATCGTTGCCCACATCGCACCGGCCCGCCAACGCGGCAGCATGCTGGCCATCCATATCGCCTTGATGACCACGGCCGGCATGCTCGCGCCCCTGGTGGTCGGGCAAGCCATTGGCTGGCAGCACGGCGATCTGGTGAACGGCTTCGAACTGGCCATCGGCCTGTTTGGCATCACCCTGTTGGTCTTCAGCGTACTTGGGCTGCTGTTGATCGACCCGGAGCGCACCCGCCGCGAGCTCAATGCCAACACCCCGCTTGCAGGTTTACCGGCCGCCAGCCCGGCCTAGCCTGCGCGTCATGACACCTCCCGACTTTGCATAGGAACTGCTTGATGGACTTATCCTGCTTTTCACAGAGCTACGCCCAAGCGCGGCAAAAATTCCTTGAGGCCTGCTCCAATGCGGATCTCAAGGTGGAGTCTCACCTTCATCCGCTGACCGGTAAGGAGGGAGAAGAACTGGCCATTGATGTGGCGCTTTCAGGCTCGCCCTGTGCGGCCAATTTGCTGGTCGTGAGCAGCGGCGTCCACGGTGTTGAAGGCTTTTGCGGCTCGGCGGTGCAAGTCGATCACCTGCGTGACCGCAACTGGATGCATGACAGCCACCGAGAGAATGTGGCCGTGCTGTATCTGCACGCGCTCAACCCTTATGGCTTCTCTTGGCTGCGCCGGGTCAACGAAGACAACGTCGACCTCAATCGCAACTTCAATGACTTCAGCCAGCCGCTGCCCGTTCATTCCCCTTACCGCGCCCTCGCCTCGTGGCTGGTGCCAAAGCGCCAGCCGCCCACGCTGTTCAGCACCTTGGGGCTGGCAGGTTACGCCGTGCGTCACGGGCCTAAAGCGCTGCAAGCAGCCATTACCAGCGGCCAGCACATCGACCCGCGCGGTCTGTTTTTTGCGGGCACTCAACCCACCTGGAGCAACCTGCAACTGCGCCAGATCATCCGCCGCCTGGGCAGCCATTGCCAACGCATCGGCTGGATCGACGTGCACACGGGGCTCGGCCCTTATGGCGTGGGCGAGCGCATTTACAAAGGGCACACCACCTCAAACGACATTGCCCGGGCGCGCGAATGGTGGGGGCCGCAGGTCACCTCCAGCGAAGACGGCTCGTCGTCCTCTGCCGTGCTCAACGGCACGCTGGACCTGGCTGTGATGCAAGAGTGCCCGCTGGCCCAGTACAACGGCTTGACCCTGGAATACGGCACCAAACCCGGCCCGGCCGTGCTCAACGCACTGCGCGCCGATCAATGGTTGCAGAACAATCCACAGGCTAATGACACCCAACGCACTCAAATCAAGCGACAACTTCGCGATGCCTTCTACATTGATAGCGATGACTGGAAACGACGCGTGCTGGAACAAGCGCGAGAGGTCACGGTACAGACCCTCAAAGGGCTTTCCATGACGTAGCACTCTGCGCCGTCGATAGAGTCACCCCTCAAGACAAAAAGGATATTCAGGATGAATGCGTATTTGATGGAAGCGTTAAGACAGATCATGCAACAGATCAAGACCACACTTGATGAGCATGGCGATGAGATCACCACCACCCTTCAGCGTGTGGCGCTGGGGGAGTTAAAGCCTGTAGAGACGCTCAGCCCCGAAGAGCTTGAATGCGCGCGCGAGTTGTTTGGCTGGGTGGCGAAGCACGACCCGCTGAAGGTCTGGGCCAAGGTTGAGCCGCTGTTGCCGGAACTGATCGGCTCGGCCGCAGACATCGCCCTGGATGAGATTTTTGTCGATCCGGGCTTCGGCGAGCTGCCGCCTTCGCTTAAAAAACTCAAGGACAAGCGCACCCTGGCAAGGCTTGGCGTGCTGTTGGCGAGCTACATCTGCTATGACCAGTTCCACTACCCGCAGCCTGAAACCGGGGTGTACAACATTTCGGGCAGTGCATTCGAAAAGCTCAAGTGGGTGTACCGGTACTGGTTCAATCAACTGGAAGTCGCTGAACTGGGCTCGGGGCTGGAAGCGTTTTTCGCGTCCCAGCGCTTAGAGTTTTTCAACCTGACAGACCCGACGCCGGACCCTGACAGCACGATCGCTTCGGTGTCGGTGTCGTGTGCCGGGGATTTGCTTGCGGTGGATGTGCTGACACCCGAAAACACCGAGCACTTGTTCGATGCGATCACCGACTTTTACAGCAGCGCCGACATTGTCAGCGCCAACCTCGAATCCACGGTGGACAAAAACCAGGAGCCCGGCCGTAACCAGCAGCCCGGCGAACCGGCGCGGATGAACACGTCCGAGGCGATGTTCGACAAGTTCCGCCACGAGGCCAAAATCAACTTCTTCAGCACCGCGACCAACCACGCCATGGACTATGGCGAATCGGGCGTGCTGGCCACCCTCGACGTGCTCAAAAGATCGGGCGCGATGTATGCCGGTACGGCCGCCAGCCAGGCCGAGCAGAACGAGGTGGTGATCTTTGAAAAAGACGGCATCAAGGTGGCGCTGCTGGCCTACACCTTTGACCTCAACGGCCACTTGGTGCCCGAGGGCAAGTCTTACCTGGCCAACGAAGTGCGCTTTAACGATGTAAACCCGCCGCCTGATTACACCTTGATCAAAAAGCAGGTCGCGGCGGCGCAGGCCAAGGGCGCGGACTGGATCATCGCTTACTGCCACTGGGGCTGGGAGTTCGAGATGTACCCCCACGTCAACATCGTCGATGCTGCGCACAAGGTGATTGAATGCGGCGTCGACACGATTCTGGGCAACCACCCGCATGTCAGCCAGCCCGCGCAGCTGATCCCGCGCACCGGCAAACAGGACGCGCTGGTGATCTACGCGTTCGGCGACTTTGTGAGCTACCACCCCGAAAGCCGCAACTCCAAACTGGCCTACAGCGTGAAGTTCAACATCGGCAAGGTGAAGGGCTCCACCGGGCTGTTCAATTTGCAGGCGTTGCCGCTGTATATCGTCAATCGAGACTTGGGGAAAAAGCGTTTCGACTGCCGCATCGTCAAGTTCTTCGACGTGCTGGAAAGGCCGACTGAGTTTGGCCTGACCGAGCTGGAAATAAGCCAGTTGCCGCACCTGCGCGACAAAGTGTGGAACGACATCCTGTCGCCGCTTTCGAGCATTGCCCAGCGTTTTGACGCGTAACGCCCTCCTCTAAGCCCGCGCTTCCTCGCGATCTTTTGAAAATCAAAAGATCGCGAGGCAAGCTCGCTCCTACAGATTGAACTGCCCCCACAATCCCCGTAGTCGCTGACGAGCGGAGCGAGGCTGCGATCGGCTGCGCAGCAGTCGTCATATCCCCTTGAAAATTCGAAAGATCGCGAGACAAGCTCGCTCCTACAGGTAGGTTTTGGCCTGTATTTACGGAAGAAACAACTGAAAATAATTTCAGTAAAGCACCAAACCACTATTGAAGATATTTTCAGTATTGCCTAGCATTGCCTCAGCCTGACAAGAATAAATCGAGGTGTTGCTGTGCCAGAGTCAAAAGATCGAACCTATTGGCTCGACAAAGCCCAAACGCTGCCCATTGAAGGCCGGGCGTTTATTGATGGCGCTTATGTCGATGCCCAAAACCGTGCCACGTTTACCTCGTTCAGCCCCATCGACGGCGCGCCGCTGGCGTCAGTGGCGCAGTGCGCCAGTGCCGATGTCGACCTGGCCGTGGCCGCTGCCCGTCGCAGTTTTGAAGCCGGGGTGTGGTCGGACCTTTCTGCCCGTGAACGCAAAGCACTGCTGCTCAACTGGGCGCAGTTGCTCGAAGCACACACCCAAGAGCTGGCCTTGCTGGAGTCTCTGGACAGCGGCAAACCCATCGCTGACACCTTGGGCGGTGACCTGCCCGGCACGATTTATTGCCTGCGCTGGTTTGCCGAACTGATCGACAAGGTGCACGGCGAAGTACCGGCCACCGACCCGCAGTTTTTTGGCACCGTGACCCAGCAGCCGATGGGCGTTGTGGCCGCCGTTGTACCGTGGAACTACCCGCTGTTGATGGCCGCCTGGAAGTTCGCCCCGGCCCTGGCCGCAGGCAACAGCGTGGTGCTCAAGCCTTCAGAAAAGACCCCGCTCAGCGCGTTGCGCATTGCCGCGCTCGCCCTGCAAGCGGGCATTCCGGCGGGCGTGTTTAACGTGCTCAGTGGCGACGGGCACACCGGCAGGGCCTTGAGCCTGCACGCGGATGTCGACTGCATCGCCTTCACCGGCTCGGGCAAGGTGGGCCGTGAAATCGCCAAAAATGCCGCCGCATCGAACCTCAAGCGCGTGTGGCTGGAGCTGGGCGGCAAGTCGGCCAATATCGTCATGGCCGACTGCGGCGATATCCCCC
>NZ_WIWK01000141.1:0-13992 GCF_009600165.1 Pseudomonas sp. FSL R10-0399 | reverse complement strand
CGCAGCGACAGGCGCAGGTACGACAGGCGCCTCATCGGCTACCGGCGCGGGTGCAGTCTGTTGCGCGCCCGCCTTGGCCAGCAACGCCGCAATGTCGACGTTGCTTTCACCTTTGGCAAACAACACACCGATAGGCGAGCCGACTTCCACTTCGCGGCCCGCCTCGACGAGGATTTTACCCAGCACGCCCTCTTCTTCAGCGGCCAGTTCTACCAGGGCTTTTTCAGTTTCGATCTCGGCGATGCAATCGCCCACGGCAATTGTTTCGCCTTCTTTGATGGCCCAATTCTGGATGGCGGCGTGGGTCGCGTTGGCCGACACCTCGGGCATGTGCAAGAGCTTGGCCATCAGGCACTCCGGTGGTTGAAAAGGTCAGGACGGTAGGCGGCGATGTCGGCGTACTCGACCAACTCCAGCACGTTGCCTTCCGGATCGCGGCAAAACAGCGCTTTCACCTCGGGACGCAGCTGGATCGCCTCATCACCGGCGAAAAAGCTCGCACCGGCGCGCTTCAGGTCAGCGACCAGACTGGCGATGTCTTCGACGATAAAGGTCAGGTAACTGGCGTTCTGGCGGTCGAGGATCAACCCGTCGACATGCCGGGTGGGCGTGCGCTCCGGGGCAAGCAATTTGATCCGCTCGCCGTAAGGCGTCTGCAAGCGCACCACGCTGTAACCGCCTTCGCTCAGCCCTACGCGCTGCGCAGCGGCGGCGGGCATTTGCACCTGGGCGACAAAGGTAAAGCCCAGCACGTCCTGATAGAACCGGCTGAGGGCCGGCAGGTCGACGCAGCAGATACCGACTTCCATTGGAACCAGCATGTTGACGCTCATGGACGTGCTCCTTTTTCGCGAATGACCTGTTGCAGGCCTTCAACCACTTCTTCGGTGCGGGCACTGGCGGCACGCTCCAGAACTTTGGAAATACTCGGCGAACCTTCACCGCCGGTAACCCGCTGAATCGGCTGGTCGAGCCAGTCGAAGCAACGGCGTTGCAGTTCGTCTGCCAGCCAGCCGCCGTAGGAGGTGCCACGAGCGCCCTGCTCGACAATCAGCACGTTGTTGGTCTTACGGATACTCGCCTCTACCGTGGCCCAGTCAAAACTGGCGCGGTCGAGAAAGCGCAGGTCGATGACTTCGGCGTCGATGCCGGTCTGCTCCACAGCTTCCAGGGAATGCCCGACCATGCTCAGGTAAGTCAGGATGGTCAGCTCGCGGCCTTCGCGGCGAATGGCGGCGGTGCCAAACGGGATCTGGTAGTCCAGGTCGTCAGTCGGCACTTCACCGGTCTGGCTGTACAAGTCGACATGTTCGATCACCAGCACCGGGTCTTTGCAGGCCAGCGCGGTGTTCATCAGGCCGATGTAGTCAAACGGCGTCGACGCGGCGACGATGCGCCAGCCGGGGCTGGTCACGTAAATGCCCGCCGGGTCCATGGAGTGCTGCGAGCCGTAGCCGGTGCCCATGGCGATTTTGGTGCGCAGTACCAAGGGCACGTCGCTTTGCCCGCCGAACATGTGCCGGGCCTTGCCGATCTGGTTGAACACCTGGTCGGCGGCCACCCACATAAAGTCCGGGTACATGAACTCCACCACGGGTTTAAAGCGGCCATCAAGGGCCATCCCGCCGCCGAGGCCGCAGAAGGCGTTTTCGCTGATGGGCGTACCGAGAATCCGCTCCGGGAAACGATCTTTCAAGCCACGGGTGGCGCCGTTGGTGCCGCCCTTGAGGCGATGCACGTCCTCGCCCATGACCACGATGCTGTCGTCGGTTTCCATGCGCCGGTTCATCACATCGGCAATCGCGTCGATGAATTTGCGTTTTTCCAGGGCGCCGCTGTAGCTCGCTTGCTCGCAGGTGCGGGCATCGGCCAGCTCGCTGAGGTCGCCACGAATGCCCACGTCACGAAAGTCCGCTGCCGGCCACAGCTCGGGGCGAATCCGCCGCTTGCCCGGCTTGCCGGACGGGTCCGCTTCAAGCAGTTGCGTCGCTGCTTCGGCCATCGCCGCCTTGATGGTTTCACGCAGCGCGGTCAGACCGGCATCGTCGATCAGCGCGCGTTTTTTCATTTCAGTGGCCAGGCGGTCCAGCGGGTCACGGGCACGCCAGTGTTGCTCTTCTTCTTTGCTGCGATAACCGAAGGCGCTGCCGGGGAACGGACCATTCTGGTGGAAGAAACGGTATACGTCGGCTTCGATCACGGTCGGGCCATTGCCGGCACGCATGTGCGCCAGCGCTTGTTGCATGGCCAGGTACACCGCCAGCGGGTCCATGCCGTCGACTTTCCAGCTCGGGATGTTAAAGCCCAGGCCGCGGGCCGAAAGGCGCGGTTCGGCGGTGGCTTCGTCCACCGTGGTCGACACGGCGTAGAGGTTGTTCTCGATAAAGAAGCACAGCGGCAACTTCCAGGCCGCCGCCAGGTTCATGGTTTCCAGCACCGAACCGATGTTGACCGCGCCGTCACCGAAATAGGTGACCGCCACGGTGTCGGTCTGCGCATGCCGGTGGGCCCAGGCTGCGCCCGCCGCCAACGGTACACCGCCGCCAACGATCGCGTTGGTGCCCAGGGCGCCCGCCTCGGCCCATTGCAGGTGCATGGAGCCGCCCCGGCCTTTGCAGAAGCCTTGGGCCAGGCCGAGGATTTCTGCCAGGGTGCGTTGCAGCAAATTCTGGATCGACGGGTTGATCGGCGCTTTCGGGTCAATGCCTTCGGGCATCAGGTAGACCAGCGCCTTGGCCAGAAACTGGTGGTGGCCACGGTGTGAACCGTTGACTTCATCTGCCGCACCCAGCGGCACGATCGAACCGACCGCGCCGCCTTCCTGACCGATGCTGGAGTGCGCCGGACCGTGCACCAGGCCTTCGCCGGCCAGTTCCAGTACGGTTTCTTCAAAAGCCCGGATCAGGTGCAACTGGCTGAGCATGGTGCCCAGCAGCGCGGGGTCGGCCTGCTTCCAGTCGGCGTCGGTGGTACTCAGCTCGACCCACGGCGATGCCGGCGACAAGGCAACACTATTCGGCATGTTTACTTCTCCACAAAGAACTCAAAGCGACCGGCCCCTGCGGGCCGGCACAACGAAGGAAAGCTAGAAACCGTTAGCGGTCCAGCCGCCGTCCGAGACGTAGATTTGCCCGGTAATGAAGGTCGCGCTGCCAGAGGCCAGAAACAGCGCCAGCTCGGCCATTTCGCCCGGTTCACCCAGGCGGTGCAGCGGCGTGCGCTTGCTCAAGGCGTCAACATCCAGACGGCCTGCGCGTTGCAGCTCATCGACCAGCGGAGTGCGGGTGTAACCAGGCCCGATGGCGTTGACGCGGATACCGTGGCGCGCCCACTCGACGGCCAGGCATTTGGTCATGGACACCACCGCCGCTTTGGTCGAGCAGTACGCGGTGCGCTCTGCGGAGTGCGACACGCCCCACATCGACGAGGTGTTGATGATCACGCCCGCCTGCTGCTCGATCATGTGCCGGGCAGCCGCCTGGGCGCAGATGAACACGCTGCTGAAGTTGATCTCTACGGCCCGGCGCCATTCGGCCGGGGTAATGTCGAGGGACGGTTTGTTGATGGAAACACCGGCGTTGTTGAGCAGCACATCAATGCGCCCGAAGCACGCCTTGGCGTGAGCAAAGGCTGCGTCAATGGCGTCTTCGTCAGTCACCGACGCCTCGAAGCATTCAACCCGGGTCTCAGGGAATTCTTGCTGGAGCTCGCCCTTGGCATCGGCCATGGCCTGAGCGTTGATATCGATCAGCAGCAAATGTGCGCCATTGCGCGCAAAGCCTTTGGCGAGGGCCAGACCAATGCCGCTGCCGCCGCCGGTGACCACCACCACGTTGTCCTGGATACCGGCATAGGCGCTGTGCTGGAAAACAGGTGCAGAACTATCTGAATGGGACATGAGGTTCTCGCTTATTTTTATAGCTGGTCATACATTTAAATTAACTTGTCAGACCAGTGACGAAAAATTAACCCGCAGTAAGGGCTCTGTCAAAGGAAATTGTTACCGGATCAGTCAACTTGCCGATCAAAACAGCGCGAGGCTGTAGCTGACGATCAGGCGGTTATCGTCCACTGACGGGCCGAAACTGGAGCGCACCATGGCGTTTCTCCAGCGCAGGCCAAGATTTTTCAGAGGGCCGCTCTGGATCACGTACGACACGTCAAAGTCGCGCTCCCATTCCTTGCCTGTGTTGCTGCCCGCCACCAGTACATTGTCGCCACTGACGTAACGCACAAAGGTGGTCAGCCCCGGGATGCCCATGGCGACAAAGTTGTAGTCGTAACGCAGTTGCCAGGCTTTTTCCTGGGCGGAGGCGAAATTGCGCACCTGAACATCGCTGGGCAACACAGTGGTGGTCGGGCTGAGCCAGATGGTCCCGTCGTCGCCATACATGCGCTGCCAGGCAGCCATCACCGTGTGCCCGCCATGGGCGGCGCTGAGGGTGGTGAAGAACGAGCGGTTGTCGATTTTGCCGGCCTTGGCATCGCCCTGCTCTTCTGAGTCGAGCAAGCCGATATTGGTGCCCAGGGTCCAGTCGCCCACGGGTTGTTTGTGGGTGAACTGGATAAAGCGCTGCCGGTAAATATCCTCCAGCTCGGCGCCCCACAGGCCGACCATGGTGCGTTCCTGGTTGAAGCGGTATTCACCGCCCAAATAGTTGTAACGATCAGAGGTGGCGAAGGCGCGGCCATCGATAAACATGTCTTCGCGGTTGCTGGAATTACGCTGGGTGAAGGAGCGCATCTGCCCGGCATTCAGGGTCAGGCCGGTGATTTCTTTGGAGGTCAGCATCGCCCCCTGAAACGTTTGCGGCAGCAGGCGCGCGTCGTTGTATTGGAGGATCGGCAGGCTGGGCAGCAGTTCACCGACTTTCAGTTCGGTCTTTGACATCTTTAATTTCAGCGCCGCGCCCAGGCTGGAAAAGTCATCCGCCGAGCCTTTGCCGTCGGCAGGCAGCAACAGCGTGCCCGCACGCACACCACCACTGTCGAGCTTGACCCCGAGGCGGCCGATCAGGTCTACGCCCACCCCCACAAGCCCTTGGGTGTAGCCCGACTGCGCATTGAGCAGAAAGCCCTGGGCCCATTCCTCGCTCTTGGCCTGGCTGGCGTTGCTGTCACGAAAGTCGCGGTTGAAGTAGAAGTTACGCATCAGCACGTTGGCCGTGGCGTCCTCGATAAAGCCATGCTCCTGCGCCAGAACCAGGCCCGGCAAGGCGCTCAGCAACAGCAGGGGTTGTGCGGCGATGTATTTGTTCAGGTTCATTTTTATTGTTTTTCCTGTTGGATTTAAGACGCAGAAACCCCTGGCGAACGCGTGTTTCGCCATACCGTCGGGGGGAATTGGCAGGCGAACCTGCCGGGTTGAATGTTGCGGCTGGCGCTCTAGACCGCCAGCCACTCCTTCATCAAATCGGGGTCGTCGGTCAGCGCTTGCGGCGTGCCTTCAAAAACAATCTGCCCGTGGCCCATCACGCAAACCCGCGAGGACACCTTCAGGGCGATGGTCAGCTTTTGCTCCACCAGCAGGATCGACACCCCGCGGTGGTGGATGTCGCGAATGGCCTCGGCCACCACCGCCACGATCTTCGGCGCCAGGCCCTCGGTGGGCTCATCGATCAGCAGCACTTTCGGGCAACCCAGCAGCGAACGGCACAAGGTCAGCATTTGCTGCTCGCCGCCCGACAGGTTGCCCGCGCCGGTGTTGCGGCGCTCCCGCAGCCTCGGGAAAAACTCAAACATCTGCTCGACCGTCCAGGCCGTGGCGCCCGGCGTCGGCTCTTGCTGGCCCATGCGCAGGTTTTCTTCGACGCTGAGGTTGGCAAACACTTCGCGCTCTTCCGGAACATAACCGACCCCGGCCCGACTGACCCGGTACGGCCTGAGCCCGGTCAATTCACGGCCCGCCAGCTGGATGCTGCCCGCGCTGGCTGGCACCAGGCCCATCACCGCTTTCATGGTGGTGGAGCGCCCGGCACCATTGCGCCCCAGCAAGCTGACCACTTCGTTGTGGCCGATGTTGAGGTTGACCCCGTGCAGCACGTGGCTCTTGCCGTAATGCACATGCAGGTCGCTGATCGACAGCAGGTTTTGCGGGGTCGCACTCATGCGCATTGCTCCTCACCCAGATAGGCTTCCTGTACCCGGCGATCTGCACGGATTTCATCCGGCGTACCGGTGGCGATGACTTGGCCGTACACCAGCACGCTGATGCGGTCGCACAGTGAAAACACCACGTCCATGTCGTGCTCGACAATCAGCAAAGAACGGCCTTGGGTCACCTCACGAATCAGTTGCAAGGCGTAGTCGGTTTCTTCGTGAGACATGCCCGCCATGGGCTCGTCGAGCAGGATCACCCGCGGGTCACTGGCCAGAGTCATGCCGATTTCCAGTGCACGCTGCTCGGAGTAAGACAGCTCCGCCGCGCACACGCTTTGCTTGTCTTGCAGTCGCACTTGCTCCAGCAGCTTTTCGGTCTGCTCGCGCACCTCGGGGTAACGCTGGACCGAGCGCCAGAAGTGGTACTGCATGTGGTGCTTGCGCATGACGGCAATGCGCAGGTTTTCGAACACCGTCAGCCCCGGAAAAATGTTGGTGATCTGAAACGAGCGCGACAGCCCCAAATGGTTGATGTGCTCCGGCGAGCGCCCCTGAATCGGCGTATCGCCCAGCACGATCTTGCCGCTGGTGGGCTGCAACTGCCCGGAGATCAAGTGGAACAACGTCGACTTGCCCGCACCGTTGGGGCCAATCACCGCATGCCGTTCGCCGTCGCGCAGTTCAAGCTCTGCGCCGCGAATGATGTGGGCCTCGCCAAAGGATTTGTGCACGTCGTGTAACTGCAGAATCGCGCGGCTCATGGGGCATCTCCTTCGGCTTGCAGCGTGAGTGCGGCAGGTTTGGACCCGTGTTCATCGTCCAGCAGTCGCAGCCATTGGCGCCGTGCCAGTTTGAGCATCAACAACCCGGCCAGGCCCAGCAGCAGCGGCATGGCCCAGGTCAGTGGCGAACCGGGCAACCAGTCGCGGCCAAACAGGCTGATGGCGGGCCACGGCTGACCGGCAATCAGCAGCGCCTGGTAATCCTGGCTGAACACCCGTTGCAAGGTTTCGATGGCAAACACCACGGCCAGGCTCACCAGCGCAGCCGTCAGCAACGCCGTCACGGCGGCAGGGATCACTGCCAGCCAGCCGTTGCGCCGGATCTGCGCACTCCAGGCCAGCACCAGCCCGGCCAGACCGCTGGGCATAAACATCATCACCAGCACGAACAACAGGCCCTGATAGAGCAACCAGGATTGAGTGAGGTCGGAGGCGGCGTTGCCAAAAAAGGTCATCAAGGCCGCGCCCAGAACCGGCCCGAGAAACACGTTGACCCCGCCAATGTAGGTGTTGAGGACCACCTCTGCGGAATAGTGCATGTCGAACAGCACGTAGTTGGCCGACTCCAGGTTCAGGGCCTGCAAGCCGCCGGCGATCCCGGAAAACATCGCTGACAGGGCAAACACCAGCACCCGCAAACGGTGCACGTTGTAGCCGAGAAATTGCAGCCGGTGGCCGTTCTCGCGCAGGGCGAAAGTCAGGCGGCCCATGGGCGTCAGGGTGAAGGCGTAGAGTAAGGCAATCGACATCACCACCCACACTAGGGTCAGGTAATAGACTTGGGTCGCATCGCCAAAATCCAGGCCCCACGCCGGGCTGCGCATGGACGAAATACCCGCTTCACCGCCAAACAGCGCGCTCAGGTGCGGAGCCAGCGAGTGCAGCAACTCGGCCAGCGCCAGGGTGATCATCGAGAAGTACACCCCGGCACGCTTGGTCGCGAACCAGCCCGCACACACCCCGCAGATAAAACCACCCAGGGCGCCGATCAGCGGCAGCAATGGTGTTGGCAGCAGGCCATGACCATTGAGCGCGTTCATCGCGTGCAGCGTGGCAAACGAGCCGACGCCAAAGTACGCCGCGTGGCCAAACGAAAGCATGCCGCCCTGCCCGCACAGCAGGTTAAAGGCACAGGCAAACAAGGCCGCGATCAGCATTTGAATGGCCGCGTTGACCATCGACGCCGGTACAACAGCGGGCACCACGACGAGGGCCAGCAGCAAGACCAGCAGCAGGATTTTTGTGAGTTTCATGGTCTACCCCTTCTCGCCCATTAACCCGGACGGCCGGATCAGCAAAATCAGCAGCATCAGCGCAAATGGAATGGTGGCCGCGACGCTGGACACTTTGAGGGTCATCAAACCGCCCATTTGCCGGGCCCATTCACCGGCGCCAAACAGGCCGAACACCGAAGCCAGGCTGAGGTCCACGCCCACGGCGAAGGATGAGATCAGGCCGATCAACAGCGAGGCCACCATCGCCCCGGCCATTGAGCCCAAACCGCCGACCACCACCACGACAAACACAATCACCCCAAGCTCCAGCGCCATGTTCGGATTGGTGGTGTAGAAGGCGCCCGCCAGTGCACCGGCCAGCCCGGCAAGGGCCGCGCCAATGCCGAACACCGCCATGAACACCAGCGGCACGTTATGCCCCAGGGCCTCGGCCATTTGTGGACGATGGATTGCTGCGCGCACCACGATGCCGACCCGGGTGCGGGTCAGCAGCAGATAGATCAGGGCAAATACCAGCAGCGAGACAATGCCCATCAGCAGCCGGTAAAACGGATAGTCGGTGCTGAACACCTGGAACGCGGCGAAGTTGAGGAACTCCGGCACCCGGTATTCCACCGAGAAGTTGCCGTAGAACAACTTGATCAGCTCAACAATGATGAACGTCAGGCCAAAGGTCAGCAGCAGTTCGTGGGCGTGCCCGTACTTGTGTACGCGGCGCAGGAAGAAGCGCTCGACAATCACCCCGATCAGCCCCACCAGCACGGTCGAAAGCAGCACCGCGCCGACAAAGCCGACGTATTTTTGCAGGGTGTAGGCCAGGTAGGCGCCCACCATATAAAAGGAGGCATGGGCGAAATTGAGCACGCCCATCATGCCAAAGATCAGCGTCAGGCCAGCTGAAACCATGAACAGCAGCAGGCCGTAGATCACGCCGTTAAGCAGTGAAACTGTGAGGAATTCCATAGGCGACTCCAGCGTTCGCGATGGACAAAAAGGCGTGCCGGGTGGCACGCCAGGCGGCGTCAGTCGGGCCTTTGCATGCGGCAGTCAGTTTGCACCGGCGCTGCGGCTTCATCGGCGCTGAACGACTTGATCGGGACAAAGCCCATGTCGGTGCCGTCAACCTTGTAGCGCGCATCTTTGGAAACCACCGACACCACGAATGGCATCAGCAATTGGTGGTCTTCGGCGCGCATGCGCACGGCACCCAGCGGGTTGCTGTCGCTGGCTTTTTCCAGGGCCAGGGCGAAGCTGCGGGTGTTGAGGCGGCCGTCTTCTGCCGGCAAGGTTTTCAGCACATTGCCCACCATCTGCAAGGCGAACACGGTTTGCGGCTCGATATAGGCTGGCAGGTGCCCGGTCTTGGCCTGGTACTCGGTGGCGAACTTCTCGCCCTGCTCGCCTGCGGCTTCAATGTTGAACGGGTGCGAAACGTAATGCCCCAACGCAACATCACCGGCGTTAGCCAGGTTGCCTGGCTGATCGAGGAAGGCGGTGCCAAAGCGCAGTTTGAGGCCCGCCGCACGGCTGGCTTTCATCAGCAAGAGCAAGTCGTTGCCCCAGTTACCGGTGAGCACGGTCTCAGCGCCAGAGGCCTGGATACGGGCGATGTAAGGGGCGAAATCCTGGACTTTCTGGGTGTCGTGCAGGCTTTTGCCCACCAACTGATAACCCCCCGCTGCGGCATTGTCGGTGATGGCCTTTTCCATGTCCTGGCCCCAGCTGTAGTTCTGGTTCATGGAATAGACTTTAGTGCCCAGGGTGCCGGCTTCTTTCATGGCTGCCACCAGGGTCTTGACCCGGATTGGCGCATTGCCGTTGAAGCGGAAGTGGTAGAAGTGGCATTTGCTGCCGGTGAGTTCCAGGGCCTCACCGCCGACATTGAGGAACACGACCTCTTTGCCCTTGTTGCGCAAGTTGTACTTGCGCACATCTTCTGTGATTTGCCCGGCCGCCACTGACGAGGCGCCCTGAACGATCATTTGTGCGCCGCTGCCAATCGCGGCCTTGAGTTTTTCAGAAGCGCCGGCCGGGGTGCCCTGGCTATCAAATTCGAGCAGCTGGATGGGTTCGCCATTCCAGCCACCTTCAGCGTTCAGGCGGTCGATCTGGAAGCGCGTGGCGGCCCGGAACATTTGCCCGGTGGCAGCGGAGGGTCCCGACAGGGTCTCGACCAACGCTACTTTCAAAGGATCAGCGCAGGCGATACCGGCGAGCAGGGTCGTGCCGAAGGTGAGCAGACGCAGCGTGGTCTTTGTGTGCATGGAAGCCTCGTTTTTTATTTTTATGTACGATCTGGTCGAACATCATCATCAACATGTCAGACCAGTTGGCGAAAATTACGACAACGCTGCGCCGAAGTCAAAGCACCCACGGGTGAAAAAGTGCATTTATTTCCGATTGATTCACTCAAACACCTTGAAATGTGCAGGCTTGAGCCGATAAAAAAATTTCTAAACTTGTAAGACCACAGCCCATTCATTCACTATTCTCAGCCAATCACTTATGCCCGTACCCGCGCTGCCTCGCGGCAGAGGACTCACAATGAAAAGCGTTAACGTACAAAGCAACCAGCCCTTGCCAATGGAAATCGTCAACTGGCTCAGTGGCGAAATCCACTCCGGGCGGCTGGCCACCGGCGATCAACTGCCCAGCGAACGGCAGTTGTGCGAACAGTTTTCGGTCAGCCGGGCGGTGGTGCGCGAAGCCTTGTCGCAACTCAAGTTCGAAGAACTGATCACCACCCAGCAAGGCAAAGGCGCTTTCGTGGCCAAGCGCGGCGAGCGTCACGCCTTCCGCCTCAATGAAGTGTCGCTCGACGAAGAAGACTCGCTGCTGCACATCCTCGAGTTCCTAATCACCATCGAGGTGGGCGCCACGCGCCTTGCGGCGTTGCGTCATACCCCGGAAGACCTGAAGAAAATTCGCCAGGCGTTGGTCGGCATGGAATACGCCATGGTCAACGACCAACTGGGCGATGAAGAGGACTATGCCTTCCACCAGGCGATTGTCGCGGCCACCCATAACCCGCACTTCAAATCGCTGAATGAATACCTCGATCACAGTGTCCGGCGCCTGATTCGCGAGGCCCGCAGCAACACGGCGGCGATCTACAACGAGCTGATCCAGGCGGTGCAGGACGAACACCAGGCCATCTTCCAGGCCATTCAGGCGCGCGATCCGGTGCGGGCGGGCGAAGCTGCCGAGCGTCATCTGCGCAATGCCGCCAAACGCATGGACATGTACCTGCAGGACTGATCCTCCTGCAGCACCCTTGACACTGAAAAGGGAAGCCTCCTACCATCCTGTCAGACAACAAAAACAAATGTCAGACAGGTTAATCCTCATGATCACTGGCCAAACGCGTTTGATCGGCATCGTTGCTGATCCGATCGCCCATGTAAAAACCCCGCAAGTCATCAATCAGAGTACGGCCAACCAAGGTTTGGATGTGGTTTGCGTACCCCTGCACGTGCACGCCGAAAACCTGCAAAAGGTGCTGGGTGGCGTTGGCGGCTTCGCCAACATGCAAGGACTGGTCGTTACCATCCCGTACAAGGAAAGCATCCTTGAATACTGCGACGACCTGACCGACATCGCCCGCCAGGTCGGTTCGGTGAATTCCATCCGCATCGACCCTGAAACCGGGCGCCTCACGGGCGGCAATTTTGATGGCGAAGGCATGCTGGCCGGTCTGCACCAACAGGGGCATACAGTTGTTGGCAAACGCGTGTTGCTGGTGGGTACGGGAGGCGCGGGCAAGTCTATTGCCTGGTCCCTCGCCCAGCAAAAACCTGCACGACTGGCCCTCTACAACCGTTCACCGGCCCGTGCGCAAGCGTTGCTGGAGCGTCTGCAAAAACAGTTTCCTGCGCTCGATCTGGTTATCAGTGACGGCAATGCGCAGGACTACGACGTGGTCATCAACGCCACCTCGCTGGGCCTCAAGGACGATGATCCCCTGCCCCTCGATCCGAACACCTTGCGAGCAGGCGCTTTGGTCTGCGAAGCGGTGATGCGCGCCGACGGCACCGCGCTGCTGGCGGCGGCACGCGAGCGCGGCTGCCGCACTCACCCCGGACAGCACATGATTTACGGGCAGGTGATGCAGATCTGCCGCTTCCTCGGTGTTGACCTGCAGCCTGAACACGTTGCGCGCATTCTCGGCCACTGACCCCTGCCCTCTCTGGAGACACTGCTCATGTATGACTTCAACAACCGCGTCTTGCTGTTGACCGGCGCCAACGGTGGCATCGGCCGCGAAGTGGCGAAGCTGTTTTATCAATACGGCGCGTCGATGGTGCTGACGGATCTGGACGGTGAAGGGTTGGCGGACTTCGCCCGTACGCTGGACCCACAGGGTGAGCGTGTGGCCACCTTGCGCATGAACGCAGGCGACCCGGATGACTCGGCAAAAGCGGTGCAACTGGCGGTCGAGCGCTTTGGCGGGATTGATTTTCTGGTGCCGTCTGCCGGGCTGTACCAATCACAACCGATTCGCGAAATGACCGACGAGCAATGGCGCCAGACTTTGGGCATCAACCTCGACGGCGTGTTTTACCTGTGCAGCCGCGCCATCCCGGCCCTGCGCGCCAACAGCGCCATTGTTAACCTGACCTCTGTGGCGGCGCACCGAGGTGCGTATTCCAACGCCCACTACGGCAGTTCCAAAGGCGGCCTGTTGAGCCTGACTCGCGCACTGGCCCGTGAATTGGGGCCACAGACTCGGGTGAATGCGGTGTCGCCGGGCATTATCGAAACCCCGATGACACAAAGCCTTATCGCCACCCGTGGCAGCGATTCGGTGGAACAAACCCCGCTCAAACGCCTCGGCCAGCCGAGTGAAATCGCCTCTGTCATCGCCTTTTTGTGCAGTGACGGATCAAGCTTCATGACCGGGGAAGTGCTGCATGTGAATGGCGGGTTGTATATCGCGGGGTGAGGCAGTTCACCCTGTAGGAGCGAGCTTGCCTCGCGATCTTTTCAAGATCAAAAGATCGCGAGGCAAGCTCGCTCCTACAGGGATTTGGGGTTATGTGGGGATGTGATGGGCCAGCCACTGCAATAAACGCTCATCTTCACCCGCCGCTGCAATCACTTGCAGGCCCACGGGCAGGCCTCTCACCTGCCCTGCTGGCAGGCTGATTGCGGGCAGGCCGGTGAGATTCCAGGGGCTGGTGTAGCTGAGCACGGCGGCGCGGACGTCGATAAGTTGCTCGTCCACAGGTGTTTCCCGTGCATTCACTGGCGGGGCGATGATCGGTACGCAGGGCGAAACCAGCAGGTCATAGTCTTCGAATAACCGTTCCATCTGCGCTTGATACTGCTGCTGGGCCCGCTGGGCACGAATGTACTGCCAGCCGCGAACTTCTTGCGACAGTTCAAGGCGCTCGCGCACTTCTTGGTCGAACAATTGCGGCGCCTCTTGCATGCGCTCGGCATGCACGTCGTAAGCCTCGGCGCGTTGCAGCATCAGCAAGGTTTCTTTCATGCCGGCAGCCATGGCGGCCAATTCCGTCACTTCGTGTAAGGTATCGCCAAACACCTGTTTGGCCGCCTGGTAAACCTGTTGATCCACTGCAACGTCGACCGGGCCGAAGCTGCCCGAGCGGATCCAGCCAACCCGTACTGCACGTGGTTCAGTGGCTGTCGCCGCGCATGCCTTGCCCGATAACACTTCGAACAGCAGACGCGCGTCTTCAACGGAGTTGGCAATCGGCCCGGCGTGGTCGAGGCTGGACGACAGCGGGAATACGCCTTCCAGTGGCACGGCAGCATAGGACGGCTTGAAGCCGACCACACCGCACAACGCCGCCGGAATCCGGATCGAGCCGCCGGTGTCCGTGCCCAAGGCCAACGGCACCATGCCGCTGGCC
>NZ_WIWK01000140.1:0-14238 GCF_009600165.1 Pseudomonas sp. FSL R10-0399 | reverse complement strand
GGCCAGCGGCATGGCCATCGGTTTGATCGCCGACCTGGCGGTGGGCGCCGATGGCGCGGGCAGCCAGGCCTGGTGTCGTCAGGACGAACTGCTGGCGCAATTAACGGTGGGCGCCCCGCCCGACTTGCTCAACCGCTCAGGGCAAGGCTGGGGCATCTCGGCCTTCTCCCCCGAAGGCCTGAAACGCAGCGGCTTCCGCGCCTTTATCGAAATGCTGCGCGCCAACTTTGCCCATGCCGGTGGCCTGCGCATCGACCATGTGCTGGGGCTGCAACGCTTGTGGGTCATCCCGCTGGGCGCCTCGCCTGACCAAGGCGCTTATTTGTATTACCCGGTGGATGACCTGCTGCGGCTGGTCGCCCTGGAGTCGGTGCGCCATCAAGCCATCGTCTTGGGTGAAGACTTGGGAACCGTCCCTGAAGGCCTGCGTGAAAAGCTCAGCGAACGGGCCATTCTCGGCATGCGCGTGTTGTTGTTCGAACAGGACTACGGCGCACACTTCAAGCCCATCTTGGCCTGGCCGGATGACGCCCTCGCCACCACCAGTACCCATGACCTGCCAACGCTCAATGGCTGGCTGCAAGGCCGTGACATTGACTGGAACGAACGCCTGAACCTGATCGATCCGGTCACCGCCAATGACTGGCGACGCAACCGCCAGCGTGAATGCGAAGGGCTGGACCGCGCATTGCGCCAAGACCCGCAGAATTTTCAGGAGGAAGCCCTGGGCAACGCCCCCACGCTGGACGCGAGCATCCGTTTTCTCGGCCACACCCGCGCCCCCCTGGTACTGCTGCCCATCGAAGATGCACTGGGCCTGGAGGAACAGGCCAACCTGCCCGGCACCGTCAGCGGCCACCCAAACTGGTGCCGCCGCTTGCCGGGAGATTGCAACACCCTGCTGGACACCCTGGATGCAACGCGGCGCTTTGAGTTACTCGCCTGCGCGCGTTTGCAGGCCCAAGAACGAGACCGATAACCCGAGGAGCCATTGCCATGAGTCACGACGATAAGCGTATCCGTGAGTTTGCCTACCAGATCTGGGAGTCCGAAGACAGGCCTGATGGCCAGCATGATCGGCACTGGGAAATGGCCCGCAAACTGGCCCAGGCCGAAGCGTTGGCACCGACTAAACCGGCGCCGAAAGCGGCCAAACCCAAAGCGCCTGCCAAGCCCAAACCCCCTGCCGAGAAAAAGCCGCGGGCACCACGCAAACCTGCGGGGTCTTGAAGACATCGGCAGTGAACGCGATGGAGTACGCGCGGCGTTGAATAACGCCTGAGCACCAGCACTTATCAAGGAGCGACCATGAGCACGAACACGTCATCAGCACCGCAGCCCTCACGCATTCGAGAAGGCCTGCCCTTCCCGCTGGGCGCAACCTGGGATGGACTGGGGGTCAATTTCGCGCTGTTTTCCGCCAACGCCACCAAGGTTGAACTGTGTCTGTTCGACGCTGCGGGTGAAGTCGAACTGGAGCGCATCGAACTGCCCGAATACACCGACGAAA
Source organism: Pseudomonas sp. FSL R10-0399 (assembly GCF_009600165.1). Classification (NCBI taxonomy): domain Bacteria; kingdom Pseudomonadati; phylum Pseudomonadota; class Gammaproteobacteria; order Pseudomonadales; family Pseudomonadaceae; genus Pseudomonas; species Pseudomonas sp. FSL R10-0399. The sequence continues at coordinate 12,728 of NZ_WIWK01000140.1, read as the reverse complement.
CCTTTCATGGCTACCTGCCCGATGCGCACCCGGGGCAGGTCTACGGCTATCGCGTGTACGGCCCGTACGACCCCGAAAACGGCCACCGTTTCAACCACCATAAATTGCTCATCGACCCGTATGCCAAGCAATTGGTGGGTGAACTCAAATGGTCCGAAGCACTGTTTGGCTACACCATCGGCCACCCGGATGCCGACCTGAGTTTTGACGAGCGCGACAGCGCGCCCTTTGTGCCCAAGTGCAAAGTCATCGACCCGGCCCACACTTGGGGCCATGACCACCGCATCAGCGTGCCGTGGGAACGCACAATCTTCTACGAAACCCATGTACGCGGCATGAGCATGCGCCACCCGGCAGTGCCCGAGGCGGTGCGCGGGACCTTTGCCGGGCTGATGGTCGATGAGGTGATCAAACACATTCGCAACCTGGGCGTGACCAGCGTTGAACTGCTACCGATCCACGGTTTCGTCAATGATCAGCACCTGCTGCAAAAAGGCATGACCAACTACTGGGGCTACAACACCCTGAGCTTTTTCGCGCCCGACCCGCGCTACCTGGCCAGCGGCAAAATTGCCGAGTTCAAGGAAATGGTCGCGCACCTGCATGAAGCCGGGCTGGAAGTGATTCTGGACGTGGTTTACAACCACACCGCCGAGGGCAATGAACAAGGCCCGACCCTGTCCATGCGCGGCATCGACAACGCCTCTTATTACCGGCTGATGCCCGATGACAAGCGCTTCTACATCAACGATTCGGGCACCGGCAACACCCTGGACCTGAGCCACCCGTGCGTCTTGCAGATGGTCACCGACTCGCTGCGCTACTGGGCCGGCGAGATGCACGTCGATGGCTTCCGGTTCGATCTGGCGACCATTCTGGGCCGTTATCACGATGGCTTTGATGAGCGCCACAGCTTTCTGGTGGCCTGCCGCCAGGACCCGCTGCTGCGTCAGGTCAAGCTGATTGCCGAGCCTTGGGACTGCGGCCCCGGTGGCTATCAGGTCGGCGGCTTTCCGCCGGGCTGGGCTGAGTGGAATGACCGCTTTCGCGACAATGTGCGGGCGTTCTGGAAAGGCGACGAAGGGCAATTAGCCGAGTTTGCCGGGCGCATGACCGCCTCTGCCGACCTGTTCAACCGGCGCGGGCGCCGCCCTTATACGTCCGTCAATTTTATTACCGCCCACGACGGCTTCACCCTTAACGACCTGGTGTCTTACAACGACAAGCACAACGAAGCCAACGACGAAAACAACCAGGACGGCAGCAATAACAACCTGTCATGGAACCACGGTGTCGAAGGCCCCACCGACGACCCCGAGATCAACGCGCTGCGCCAGCGCCAGATGCGTAACTTCATGGCCACCTTGTTGCTGGCCCAGGGCACGCCCATGCTGGTGGCAGGTGACGAGTTCGCCCGCACCCAGCACGGCAACAACAATGCGTATTGCCAGGACAGCGAAATCGGCTGGGTCAACTGGGAACTGGACGAGCCCGCCAAAACGCTGCTGGCCTTTGTCAAACGCCTGATCAAGCTGCGCCTGCACTACCCGATCTTGCGCCGCGGGGTGTTTCTGGTGGGTCATAGCAGCGAACAGCCCGAGGTCAAGGACGTCACCTGGCTCACCCCAGAAGGCAGCGAGATGACCACCCAAGACTGGGAAGACCCGCAAAACCGTTGCCTGGGCATGCTGCTTGATGGCCGCACACAAATCTCCGGCGTGCAGAAATCCGGGGCCGATGCCACCTTGCTGATCATCGTCAATGCGGGCCACGACACCCTCGACTTCAACTTGCCCGAAGTCGACCATGGCGGCAGTTGGGTGTGCAAACTCGACACCACCGACCCTGAACTCAAAAGCTCGCCCGCCCTGGCATTCAACACACCCTACAGCGTGACCGGCCGCTCACTGGTGCTGCTTGAACTGCAACACGCCAAGGCGTCTTAAAAACCGTCAGCCACGCCCGTGCCAGACACGTGCGTGGCTAATCACGCAAAGCTTGATAAACATCAGTCACGTCCCCATTCCTTAAGCTATAACCCTGTGATTGACATGCGGCATGCCGCCTAAAAGGACAGGAGCGACCATGACCATTGATGTAGTCGGCACCACTCGAGCGCCCATAGCCTCGGTACCCGAGCCTGCCGTACACCGAATCAAAGTATTGACCGTCAACACCCACAAGGGCTTTACCGCGTTCAACCGCCGCTTCATCCTGCCTGAGCTGCGTGAAGCGGTGCGCAGTACATCGGCCGATTTGGTGTTTTTGCAAGAAGTGCTCGGTGAGCATGAGAAACATGCCTCGCGCTATGAAGAATGGCCGAAAACCTCGCAGTACGAATTCCTCGCCGACAGCATGTGGACCGACTTTGCCTACGGCCGCAATGCGGTGTACCCGAACGGGCATCACGGCAATGCACTACTGTCCAAATACCCGATCAAATCGTCGCGCAACCTCGACGTTTCAATCACCGGCCCTGAACGGCGCGGCTTGCTGCATTGCGTGCTGGACGTACCGGGGCATGACAACGTACATGCGATCTGTGTGCATTTGAGCTTGCTCGAAAGCCATCGCCAGCTACAAATCGTACTGCTCCACCAACTGCTCAAGTCCTTGCCGCCCCATGAGCCGGTGATCATTGCCGGCGATTTCAATGACTGGAAGCTGCAAGGCAATGCCGCCCTCGCGCAGCGTGATGATTTGCATGAAGTGTTTGAGCGCCATCACGGGCAATTGGCCAAGACCTACCCGGCGCGCTGGCCTTTGTTAAGGCTTGACCGGATCTACCTGCGCAATGCCACCGGGCATGAGCCCATCATTCTGGGCAACAAGCCCTGGACGCACCTGTCGGACCATTTGCCGCTGGCGGTTGAAGTACATTTGTAAACCGGGACCTACCCTCGCGATCTTTTAACGGTCAAAAGATCGCGAGGCAAGCTCGCTCCTACAGAGGGCAACGCGAGTTTTTACTCAGCCCGCAGTATCAACACCCCCAACGGCGGCAGGTTCAGGGCCAGTGACACTTCCTGGCCGTGGCTCGGTTGCGGGTCTGTGCTCACGCCGCCGCCATTGCCGTAGTTGGACCCCGAATAGACCCCGGCGTCGCTGTTGATAATCTCGTGCCAGGTCCCGGCCTCGGGTACGCCCACGCGGTAGGCTTCACGGGGTACGGGGGTGAAGTTGGCGACGACCAGCACCGGCTTGCCGGCTTTGCTCCAGCGCAACCAGGCGAAGACGCTGTTGGTCGCATCGTCACCAATCAACCATTGAAACCCTTGCGGCACGTCGTCCTGCTCATGCAGTGCCGGCTCTTCGCGGTACAACTGGTTGAGGTCACTGACCAGTTTCTGCACACCCCGGTGTTCAGGGTATTGCAGCAAGTACCAGTCCAGTTGCTGATCATGGTTCCACTCGCGCCACTGGCCGAACTCGCAGCCCATAAACAGCAGCTTTTTGCCCGGATGCGCCCACATAAAGCTCAAGTAAGCCCGCAGGTTGGCGAACTTTTGCCAGCGGTCGCCGGGCATTTTGTCGATCAATGAGTGCTTGCCGTGTACCACTTCGTCGTGGGAAATCGGCAGGATGAAGTGCTCGTGCCAGGCGTACACCAGGCCAAAGCTCAATTCGTTGTGGTGGTGGGCGCGGTACACCGGGTCTTGCTGAATGTAATGCAGCGAGTCATGCATCCAGCCCATGTTCCATTTGTACGAGAAGCCCAGGCCGCCCTGCTCGGTCCCTTGGGTAACGCCGGGCCAGGCCGTTGACTCTTCGGCAATGACCAGCGCGCCGGGGACTTCCAGCGCGACCACGTCGTTGAGGTGGCGCAAAAAGTCGATCGCTTCGAGGTTTTCCCGGCCGCCGTGAATATTCGGCACCCACTCGCCGGCCTTGCGCGAATAGTCGCGGTACAGCATCGAGGCCACCGCATCGACCCGCAAACCGTCAACGTGATAATGCTTGAGCCAGTGCAAGGCCGAAGCCAGCATAAAACCGTGCACTTCAGTGCGGCCCAGGTTGTAGATCAAGGTGTTCCAGTCTTGATGGAAGCCTTCTCGCGGGTCGGCATATTCATACAGCGCGGTGCCGTCAAACTGCGCCAGACCGTGGGTGTCATTGGGGAAGTGCGCGGGCACCCAATCCAGAATCACCCCGATCCCGGCCACGTGGCAGGCATTCACAAAAGCACCGAAGTCTTCTGGCGAGCCGTATCGGGCGCTGGGGGCGAACTGCGACAGCGGCTGATAACCCCACGACCCGCCAAACGGATGTTCCATGATCGGCATCAGTTCGATATGGGTAAAACCCAGCTGCTGCACGTAAGGGATCAAGCGCTCGGCCAACTCGCGCCAGTTGTACTGGCGCGACACATCCCCCACGTCATCGACTTCACACTGCCACGAGCCCACGTGCAGCTCATATATAGACAACGCTGCATCAGTACGCTGATGCTGCGCACGGGCGTGCATCCAGTCAGCGTCCTGCCAGTCAATGTTCAAGGGCGCCGCCACGATGGACGCGGTGAGCGGCGGCAACTGAGTCTGCAGCGCCATGGGATCTGCCTTTAACGGCAGAATCCCTTGCGCCCCCAGTATTTCGTACTTGTACGCTTCACCGGCCAGCAAACGTGGCACAAACAGCTCCCACACCCCGCTCGGATGGCGCAAGCGCATCGGGTGACGGCGTCCGTCCCAGCCGTTGAAATCACCGACCACCGACACCCGCCGCGCATTCGGCGCCCACACGGCGAAACGCACGCCTGGCACACCGTCGACGTGGGTCAACTGCGCCCCCAGGCAATGGCTCAAATCACGATGATTGCCTTCTGCGAACAAATACAGATCCATCTCACCCAGCAGCGGGCCAAAACTGTAGGGATCCTCGCTGATTTGCTGAACATCGCCCCAATCGACCTGCAACAGATACGCCTGCGCCTGCGCAAAATGCCCCACAAACAAGCCTGGGGTTTGAGCCTGCTCAAGACTGCCCAGCAGCGCTTGCCCCTCGCGCACCAGCACCTGAACACTCACCGCTCCAGGCAGAAACGCCCGAATTAACTGACCGCCTTTGCCATCCGCATGCGGGCCCAAGACTGAAAACGGGTCCGGATGCTCGGCCCGGACCAGTGCCTGAATGTCCGCAATCTCGGGTAACAGCGCGTCCTTACCCCCACCTGCCTGCCCACTCGAACTCATGCTGCTCTCCGTACGCTAAAGGTTTCGCATGACGCTGCATGCCGCTGAACCATCCCCTGAGCTGTACCTACAACTCGCAGTCAGTTCCTAGCCTAGTCGTGGTTGGCGTATCTGTATCGCCCGGCGCTCGACCTGCGTTGGATAACACCTTGCGCCAGCGGTGTCATGGCAAAACACTTGCAACTCTTATACCCATACTGCGTGCAGGGTTACGAGCGCAACGCCAGGGTTAAAGTTCAAACCATTGGGCGGAGCCTGAAGCCCGTGCCGTTGATAGGGGCTTCAGTGCACGTGATCATGATCAGTTCGTCTGACAAGCGCCATGCCCGTACACGTCATGCAAATCGGGACCTGACCCAGCTGCGGTAGAGTGTCGCAGCCTGCCAAAAAACCTCTCTGATCTGCTTTTTAATCAGCCAGCTGAGCCTGTTATGCAAACAGTTTGCGAGGGATAGTGCCTTTGCCTGATGGAGGCTGATGAGCGAAAGACCATGAGCAGACACATTCCCGTGCACAGACTTGACCCTGTTGCAGCGTCGCCTGACCGCGCTGCATCGAGAAAAAACAAGCCTGCCGACGCACAGATCCACACCCGCAGTTTTACCGGGCTGTTCCGTTCGATTCGGATCGCGGGCAGCGGCTTTTTGTTTTTGCTGTTTTTCGGCACGGTCTGGTTGCATTGGGATGGCCGTCAGGCGGTACTTTGGGACTTGTCCGAGAGCAAGTTCCATATTTTCGGCGCGACGTTCTGGCCGCAGGATTTCATCTTGCTGTCGGCGCTGTTGATCATCGCGGCCTTTGGCCTGTTTGCGATCACGGTGTTTGCAGGTCGGATGTGGTGCGGCTACACCTGCCCGCAAAGCATCTGGACTTGGCTGTTTATGTGGTGTGAAAAAATCACAGAAGGCGACCGAAACCAACGCATCAAATTGCAGGCCGCGCCCTGGCGCATCAACAAGATTGCCCGGCGCACGGCCAAGCACGCGCTGTGGCTGGCGATCAGTGTGATGACCGCGCTGACCTTCGTCGGCTATTTCACCCCCATCCGGCCGCTGGCCGCCGAGTTGCTGACCCTGGAAATAGCCGGCATCAGTTTGTTCTGGGTGGTGTTTTTTAGCGGTGCCACCTACCTCAGCGCCGGCTGGTTGCGTGAAGCGGTGTGCATGCACATGTGCCCATATGCACGCTTTCAGAGCGTGATGTTTGACAAAGACACCCTGGCGATTGCCTATGACGCCAGCCGTGGCGAGAGCCGAGGCCCGCGCAAACGTGGAGTTGAACAGGCGCAAGCCGGGCTCGGCGATTGCATTGATTGCACAATGTGCGTGCAAGTGTGCCCGACCGGGATCGATATCCGGGACGGCTTGCAGATGGAGTGCATTGGCTGCGCCGCCTGTGTCGATGCCTGTGATTCGGTGATGGACAAAATGGGTTATGCCCGCGGCCTGGTGCGTTATACCTCTGAACATGAATTGCAGGGCGGCAAAACTCAGCTGCTGCGACCGCGGCTGATTGGCTACGCTGCGGTGCTGGTGGTCATGATCGGCGCCTTGGTCATTGCCTTGAACCAACGGTCGATGGTGTCACTGGATGTCATCAAGGACCGGGGCCTGTTCCGCGAGAACAGCCTGGGCCAGATCGAGAACATTTACAGCCTCAAGATCATTAACAAAACCCAGCAGCCACAGCACTACCGGGTGGCGCTGCAACAGGGCGACGACTTCCAGTTAAACGGCAAGACCGAGCTAACCCTGGCCCCTGGCGAAATTGCTGAAGTGCCCGTGTCCGTCGCGTTACTGGCCGAACGACCGAAAAGCAGCTCCCAGACCCTTGAGTTTGTGGTCACCGACACCGCAGACCCCGGCGTGCGCAGCGTGGCCCAAAGCCGGTTTGTTGCACCGATAAATCGTTAAATCACACATTCTCCTGTGGGAGCGGGCTTGCTCGCGATAGCATCGACCGGTCATTCCGGCATACCGCGTCGTTAACATCGCGAGCAAGCCCGCTCCCACAGGATTAGCTGAGCTTTAGTTCATGAAACGCTACGAAAAATTTGCTGACGATATTGCTGAACTGATCCGTTCCGGGGTGCTCGGCCCCGGCCAGCGCGTGCCCTCGGTGCGCTATGCCAGCCAGACCTACGGCGTGAGCCCGTCTACGGTATTCCAGGCCTACTACCTGCTCGAGCGCCGTGGCCTGATTCGCGCCAAGCCGCGCTCGGGGTATTTCGTCAATACCCATGCACCCAGCCCGTTTTCCGAGCCGGAAGTCAGCAGCCACCCCACCGAGTCCACCCAGGTCGATGTGAGTGATTTGGTGTTCTCGGTGCTGGACTCCATCAAAGACCCGCACACCGTACCGTTCGGCTCGGCCTTCCCCAGCCCGATGTTGTTTCCGCTGCAACGCCTGGCCCGCTCCATGGCCACCGCCAGCCGCGAAATGGACCCACGTATGGTGGTCACCGACATGTCGCCGGGCAACCCGCAATTACGTCGCCAGATCGCCCTGCGTTATATGGTCGGCGGCCTGATGCTGCCCATGGAGGAATTGCTGATCACCAACGGCGCGCTGGAAGCCTTGAACCTGTGCCTGCAAGCAGTGACCGAACCCGGCGACCTGGTGGCCATTGAAGCCCCGGCCTTTTACGCCTGCCTGCAAGTGCTGGAGCGGCTCAAGCTCAAGGCCGTGGAAATCCCGGTGCACCCGCGTGACGGCATGGACCTCGACGCACTCGCCCACACCCTTGAACGGCACACCATCAAGGCCGTGTGGAGCATGACCAGTTTTCAAAACCCGATTGGCGCGACCATGCCCGAAGCCAAAAAGCAGGCGCTGGTCGAGCTGTTGCGTGAGCATCAGGTGCCGCTGATTGAAGACGATGTGTACGCCGAGCTGTACTTCGGCCAGCACGCGCCGAAACCGGCCAAAGCCTTTGATACCGAAGGGCTGGTGATGCATTGCGGCTCGTTCGCGAAAAGCCTGGCGCCGGGTTATCGGGTTGGCTGGGTCGCCGCCGGGCGGTTTGCGCAGAAGGTCGAACGGCTTAAATTGATGACCTCACTGTGCCCGTCGATGCCCGCCCAGGCGGCGATTGCCGATTACTTGCAGCACGGCGGCTACGACCGCCACCTGCGGCGCCTGCGCGATGCTCTGGAAGACCAGCAAAGCGCGATGCTGGCGGCGATTGCGCGGTATTTCCCGGCGCAGACCCGGGTCAGCAAACCGGCGGGCGGGTACTTTTTGTGGCTTGAGCTGCCTGAACAGATGGACTCGCTCAAACTGTTCCAGATGGCCCTGGCCCAAGGCATCAGCATTGCGCCGGGGCCGATCTTCTCGGCGACCCAGCGCTTTAGAAACTGCATCCGCTTGAACTACGGCAGCCCGTGGGATGAAACCACTGAAAAGGCCATGGAAACCCTGGGCAAGATCGTTCGTTCTTTTTAACTACTGTAGTCGCTGCCGAGGCACGAAGGCTGCGATCGAGTGCGTAGCAGTCGTAAAATCTGAACCCTCGGTGCATCAGGAAGACCGGGTAAACAGGTTTTGCGGCGGCTGCGCCGCCGATCGCAGCCTTCGTGCCTCGTCAGCGACTACAAACAGCGGGGGTTAGCCCGGCATGCAGTTGAAGTCGGCAGTGTGGGCCACTTCTTTGCCGCTTGCGTCCACCAGGGTGGCGCTTACATGGGTGCCCAGGCTCGATTCAACCAGCTTGTAGCGCTCGCCCGCCTTGAAGTTCTGGTAGTTGACGTCGCCTTGGCAATCCACCTCGTTTTCGTCGCCGGTGGCGCCTTCATACAAGGTCACGTCCAGCTTGTGGGCGCCAGGGGCGACTTCAAAGTAGCGGCCATCATTGATGTTCTTGCCGTCTACGCGTTCGGCCATCAGGTCGCTGTTACCTTCTTCCTGCAGACCAATCCAGGCTTCGCCCGGATCTTGCTTTGGCATGGGGCCGGCACAGGCTGTCAGCAGCAGGGCCAGGCTCAGGGTCGGGATAAGCAGCAGTGGTTTAAGGTTCATTACGGTATGCCTCACACAGGGAACCAAAGAGTGCGACTGGCCGAGAGTCAACCCGTCGAGTGGTTCCAAGCTTGGCCCCGTAAACCGCTCTAGCCCAATGAATCTAGGTGAAGGGAGTTTAAGGACTTTACTAACGCAACCTTCATGTTGGTGAAAGCTGAAAGTTAAGGTGTGACGGTAAGACTGCCCGTGTTTGCAATTTTCACTCCTTCGGAGGTTCAGGCATGCTCGGGCTGGTAAAGACCGCACTGCACAAGCCCTACACGTTTATCGTGTTGGCGATTTTTATCTGCATCATCGGGCCTCTCGCGGCTTTGCGCACCCCGACGGATGTGTTCCCTGACATCGGTATCCCCGTGGTTGCCGTGGTGTGGCAATACACAGGGCTGGCGCCTGCCGACATGGCAGGTCGAGTTATTTACACCTACGAACGGTCATTGAGTACCACCGTTAACGATATCGAACACATCGAGTCTCAATCTTTACCCGGCATGGGCATTGTGAAGATCTTCTTCCAGCCGGGCGTCGATATCCGCACGGCCAACGCGCAAGTGACCGCCGTGTCACAAACCGTGCTCAAGCAGATGCCGCCTGGCATCACCCCGCCGCTGATTCTTAACTACAGCGCGTCGACGGTGCCGATCCTGCAACTGGCGTTTTCCAGCCCGACGCTCTCGGAAGCGAAAATTCGCGACCTGGTGCAGAACAACATCCGCTTGCCCCTCAGCGCCCTGCCCGGCCTGGCCATGCCCACGCCCATGGGCGGCAAGCAACGCCAGATCACCCTTGACCTCGACCCGCAGGCCCTTGCGGCCAAAGGCCTGTCGGCGCAAGACGTGGGCAATGCGCTGGCCGCGCAGAACCAGATCATTCCGGTGGGCACGGCCAAGCTCGGCACTTACGAATACACCGTGATGCTGAACAACAGCCCCACGGCGATTGATGAGCTCAACGACTTGCCCATCAAGACCGTCGACGGTGCGCTGATCACCATTGGCCAAGTGGCCCACGTGCGTGATGGTTCGCCGCCTCAAACCAACATCGTGCGGGTCGACGGCCATCGCGCCGTGCTCATGCCCGCGCTCAAAAACGGCAATATCTCGACCCTGTCGATTGTCGACGGGATTCGCGGGATGCTGCCGCGCATCAATGAAACCTTGCCGCCCTCGCTGAAAACGTCATTGCTGGGCGACGCTTCGGTGTTCGTCAAGCAATCGGTGGGCAGCGTGGCGCAGGAAGGGATCATTGCCGCCCTGCTCACCAGCGCCATGATTCTGCTGTTCCTCGGCAGCTGGCGCTCGACCCTGATCATTGCCGTGTCGATCCCCTTGGCCGTGCTCTCGGCGATTGCCCTGCTGGCGGTCACCGGGCAAACCCTGAACGTAATGACGCTCGGGGGGCTGGCGCTGGCGGTGGGGATATTGGTCGACGATGCGACGGTGACCATCGAGAACATCAACTGGCACCTTGAGCAAGGCAAGACGGTGCGCAAGGCGATTCTCGATGGCGCCAAACAGATCGTTGGCCCGGCGTTTGTCTCACTGCTGTGTATCTGCATCGTGTTTGTGCCGATGTTCATGTTGCAGGGGATTGCCGGTTACCTGTTCCGCCCCATGGCACTCTCGGTGATTTTCGCGATGGGCAGCTCGTTCATCCTCTCGCGGACCCTGGTGCCCACCCTGGCGATGTTTTTGCTCAAGCCGCACAACCCTGAGCAAGGCCCCGGGCATCACCCGGAAGACGGCTACATCAACCATCACGAGGGCGATCAGCCGACCCGGACACACTCGGCGCCAGTGCGTGCGTTGCTGAACTTCCAGCAAGGTTTTGAACGGCGCTTCTCGGCCGTGCGCGATGCGTACTACGGCGTGCTGGAACTGGCGCTGGCCAATCGCAAACGCTTTTTGCTCGGTTTCATGGCCTGTGTGCTGGCGTCATTTGTGCTGCTTCCGACGTTGGGCCAGGACTTCTTCCCGGCGACCGATGCCGGGGCGCTGGCCTTGCACGTGCGCTTGCCATTGGGGACGCGAATCGAAGAAAGCGCAGCGGCGTTTGACCATATCGAGTCACGCATTCGCGAGATCATCCCGGCTGATCAACTGGACACCATCATCGATAACATCGGCATCCCGTTGAGCGGTATCGACATGGCGTACAGCAGCAGCGGCACCATTGGCCCGCAGGATGGCGATATCCAGGTCACCCTCAAAGCCAATCACGGCCCGACCGCCGAGTATGTCAAACGCTTGCGCGAGGCCCTGCCCGAGAGTTTCCCCGGCAGCCAGTTCGCCTTCATGCCCGCCGACATCAGCAGCCAGATCCTCAACTTCGGTGCTCCGGCGCCGCTGGACGTGAAGATTTCCGGGCGTGACGACGCGGCCAACCGGGCCTACGCCCTGGAACTGCAACGGCGCCTGCAACATGTACCGGGCATTGCCGACCTGCGCATCCAGCAGTCCGTGGGTTACCCGTCACTGCAAGTCAAGGTCGACCGTCTGCGGGCCAATGGCCTGGGCATCACCGAACGCGACGTGACCAACAGCATGGTGGCCTCGTTGGCCGGCAGCTCGCAGGTGGCCCCGACGTTCTGGCTCAACCCGCAAAACGGTGTGTCTTATGGCGTGGTGGCCGCCACGCCGCAGTATCGTCTGGACAGCTTGCCTACCCTGGAAGCCTTGCCGGTGACGGGCAGCAATGGCCAGTCAGCGATCCTCGGCGGGCTGGCAACCATTAGCCGCGTAGACAGCCCGGCGGTGGTCACGCACTACAACATCCAGCCCACCCTGGACCTGTATGCCAACATTCAGGGCCGCGATCTGGGCTCGGTGGCAGCGGATGTGCAAAAGGTCATCGACGGTGCGTCGGACCTGCGCCCCAAAGGCGCGATCATCTCGCTGCACGGCCAGATCGACGCGCTGCATGAGGCGTTCAGCGGCCTGAGTTTTGGTCTGCTGGGTGCGGTGGTGCTGATCTACCTGCTGATCGTGGTCAACTTCCAGTCCTGGCTAGACCCGTTTGTGATCATTACCGCCCTGCCCGCCGCCCTGGCCGGGATCGTGTGGATGCTGTTCCTCAGCGGCACCTCGCTGTCAGTCCCGGCCTTGACCGGCGCAATCTTGTGCATGGGCGTGGCCACCGCCAACTCGATCCTGGTGGTGAGCTTCTGTCGAGAGCGCCTGGCCGTTCACGGCGATGCCCTCAAGGCTGCACTTGAAGCGGGCTACACCCGTTTCCGCCCGGTGTGCATGACCGCCCTGGCGATGATGATCGGGATGCTGCCGCTGGCCATCTCGGAAGAACAGAACGCCCCGCTCGGACGCGCCGTGATTGGTGGTCTGATGCTGGCAACCGTCGCCACCCTGCTGTTCGTGCCCGTGGTATTCAGCCTGGTGCACGGCCGTGAAAAAAATCGCGCTGCTGCTGGAGAAACTACCCATGTCGTCTGATCAAAAACCTTCGCGCAAGCGCCTGATGCTGCTGGGCATCGGCGGCCTGACACTGGCCGCGCTGCTGGTCGCC